>CALYBF010000049.1 GCA_944393755.1 uncultured Clostridia bacterium
CTGTAACTTTAATTGGAATATCAACATCTGGTTCTAGTCCAGAAAGTTTAATTAATTTTTTTGCCATATCATAAATTTTAACAGGCTCTCCCATATCTAAAACAAATATCTCTCCACCTTTAGCTCCTGACATAGCTTGTAGTACAAGAGAAACAGCTTCTGGGATAGTCATAAAAAATCTTGTAATATCTTTATGAGTAACAGTAACAGGTCCACCGTGTGCTATTTGTTTCTTAAATAAAGGAACAACCGAACCGTTACTACCTAGTACATTTCCAAACCTAACTGCAACATATTCAGTATTACTTACTTTATTTTTGGCTTGTATAATCATTTCACATAAACGCTTAGTAGCACCCATAATATTAGTTGGGTTAACAGCTTTATCTGAAGAAATTAAGACAAACCTTTTAACATTGTATTCATCAGCACAATTAACAACATTATAAGTTCCAAAAACATTATTTTTAATAGCTTCTAGTGGGCTTGTTTCCATTAAAGGAACGTGTTTATGTGCTGCTGCGTGAAATACTAAATATGGTTTAAACTCATTAAATATTTCATTTAATCTATCTTTATCTCTCACGCTTGCAACAATTGCATCTATTTTTGCATTTGGATAATTATATTTTAGTTCTTGTTCTATATCATATAAATTATTTTCATAAATGTCAACTATTACAAGTCTTTCTGGTTCAAATCTAACAATTTGTCTGCAAAGTTCAGAACCAATAGAGCCTCCCCCACCAGTAACTAGTACAACTTTATTATGTATTAATTCTTTTATGTTTTTATTATCTAATTTAATCGGTTCTCTACCTAATAAGTCTTCGATTTCAACATCTCTAAAGTTTTGCATAATTGGTTTATCTTTAATAAGTTCTTTTGTCCCAGGAAGAATTCTAACTTTACAACCTGTTTCTTGGCAAATTTCTAATATCTTTTTTCTATCTTCATTAGAAATATTTGAAATTGTAAAAAATATAACATCAACATTATTTTCTTTACAAATTCTTGGAATGTCAAACCTAGTACCCAAAATTTTCTTACCAGAAATAGCATAATCAACTTTGTTTGGGTTATCATCTATTAAACCAACAATATTATAGATATTTTTCATACTACTTCTAATAGTAGAAATTAAAATCTTAGTAGCTTCTCCTGCACCAATTATTAAAACCTTTTTCCTATCATCATTTTTAACTTTACCCTCATATGTATCATTTAAAATCATTCTTAATAAGACTCTATATCCAATAACAGCAACTACAATAATAAGTGCTGCAATCAAATTAGTTCTTTCATCTACTATTGGAATAATATTAAGTACATTAAAAAATACCATAATAGTACAAGAAATAAGACAAGCTAAAACATAAACCAAATAATCATTTCCATTTTCATACCTTGTGATATTTTTATATGTTTTAAACACTTCTAAAACTATTCCATAAACAAAAATAGCTAAGACAATAGAAATAAGCATTTCTTTTGCCATTTCAGGTGTTAAAAAAATTTTATTATTTATTATAACTTCTGCTACATAATAACTTATAGCAATAACAATTATATCAAAAATCCTTAAAATAAAATTCCTATGTTTTTTAGCAAACTTCACCATTTCTAATCCCTCTTTTAATCTTTGTCTATTATACAAATAATACTAAAACATTTCAACCCTTTTTGACAAATTTCAACAAAATATTTTTTAAAGAATTCAAACAAAAACTTCCTATTACATTTTATTAAAATAATCTATAATAAGAAGTTTCATTTTTTATGATTTAATATAATTTTCTCTAATTTTTATCTTATCTTAACTTATATTTGCACTTTATTTTACTACTCTTAATTTTCTCTTTCTCTTGGCAACAATTCTTACATATATTTTTTGAACAAGCATAACAACTAAAATACCATATAAAACGCCTAAACCATCTATAATCACATCTGTAAAAAGCGGTCCTCTGCCAGGAACAAAGCATTGGTGTATTTCATCAGATGTAGCTAAAATAATACCTACTATTAAACTTGCACCAAGTCTGTTTAATGCTTTAGCCTTTGCTGTACTAAATATAGCCATAAGAATTATACCAAGAATAGTATAAATAGAAAGATGAGCTATTTTTCTTATTTTAATATGAACTTGTTTTATAATTTGTTCTTTTTCTTGTTTTGGTTTTTCTTGTATCCATTTTATATTATTAGTTATTAATTCAGCAATTCTTCTACTTAAACTAGAAGACTTTTTAGAATCTTGGCTAGAAAAACTAAATATTACACTAAAAGTACAAATAAGTAATACTATAAGTATAATTCTATATATATTTATTTTCGGTCCTTTAAACCTATTATCTGTAATTTTGTTATTCATATTTTACTCACTATATCCTGTTTTTTCTATGATATCATTACTTATTTGCTTTACAGTTTCAGATGGCACATAATCAGTTTCTCCGAAAACTTCCTTATGTAATCTTGTTACATTACTTTCTAAAGTTATTGGAATACCATACCATCTATCCAAAGTAATTCCTTTTGTTTCATAAGGCCACCCTATACTATCTGTTATTTTTATACTTGTAGCACTTGGTATCATACTAAATATATCAGAAGCTGTTATATTAGTATATACTTTAGGAAGAACATCATCAATAAACTTATTTAGCTGGCTTACATTAAATGTTTTTACTTTATTTACTACGGCTGTTAATACATCTCTCATTCTTTCAGTTCTTTTATAATCTCCTCCACTTGCATATCTTATCCTTGCATATGCTAAAGCTTGTTCTCCTGTTAATGTATATGTACCAGCTTTTTTAATACCTGGAATATGAGAAACTTCTTCAGAAGTTATATTCATGCTAATTCCACCAACATCATCTACAATATCTTTTACTGCATCAAAATTAACAGTAACAAATTCTGTAATATTTAAATCAAAATTAGTATTTAAAGTTTTTATTGCAAGAGGAGCTTCTCCATAAGAATATGCATGTGTTATTTTATCTAGACCATGACCTTCTATTTGAACATAAGTATCACGGTAAACAGAAACTAATTTTACTTCTTTTGTTTCATTGTTCATACTAGCAATAATAATACAATCACTTCTATTCCCCTTAGAATATGTATCTTCTCT
This sequence comes from uncultured Clostridia bacterium, assembly GCA_944393755.1. Classification (GTDB taxonomy): domain Bacteria; phylum Bacillota; class Clostridia; order TANB77; family CAG-508; genus CAG-269. The sequence goes on from CALYBF010000049.1 coordinate 3,143, forward strand.
AGAATCAATTCCAAAAATTGCAATATTTCTATATTTAGATAGATTTTCAGCAACTTCTGCTGATACATTTAAATCTTCTTCGTTCAAATCTACTTGTTGCATTTTTCCTAATTTACTATTAATAAATAAGAAAATTGCTCCTACAATAATAGCTAATAATATTAATAAAACTAATACTGTTATTCCAAATGCTTTTAATTTTCTTCCTTTTTTCTTTGCCACTTTTTATCTTCTCCTTTATCTATTGTAATGAATCTGGTACATCTAATGCCATTTTAGTATATTCATTTAACTTCTCTTGGCTTGTAAAAATTATTTGGTCATCTATTATTTGCCAATAATTTTTATTATCACTTAAATAATTAATGATTTTTTCTAGATATTCTATAGAATCTTCTAATATTTCTTCAGATTCTTCTATTTTTTCCATATTTTCTTTTAATTGTTTGCTAGATTCTTCATCTACTGCAAGTTTTTTATATAATTCTTTATAATAATCACTAATATCTTTATCATCTATTTTAGCAAGTAACTTTTCTTCATCAAAATATTCACTTACTACATTGTCAAAATCTTCTAAAGTTTGCTTCATAACACTTATTTCTTGTTTAGTATTTATAAAATCAGGTCCGTCCTCTTTAATATTTTCAATTGTTAAAAAATTTGACATCTTATCTCCATTAAATGTTTTTAACAAGTTTTGTGTAGATGTTACTACTTCACTCATATAATCTTTAAAAGTTTTTTCAATAACTGCATATGAACCTTTTGTTTTTATTTCTGTATCTAATGGGTTTTCTATTAAATTTCCGCTTTCATCTGCTATTTCTATTTCTGCTATTTTATTTACTTCTGCTATTAATGTGCCTAGTTGATTTCCGTGGTAAAATATAAAACCACCAATTAATAAAAATACTACTACTAAAACAAGAATCACAGTAATAATAATTTTCTTTTTACTATTTTTCTTTGCTTCTTTGTTCTTTTCTTTATTTAATTCTTCTTTAAGAACTTCTTCGTTTTCTTCCATAATAAAATCTCTCCCCTCTTTAAAATTCTTTTTAATTATACTATTAATATTTTTTATTTACAAGACTTTATTAATTTTTTAAATTAAAAAATACTAAAGAATATCAAAAATTCTCTAGTATTCTTGTTGTATTTGCTATTCTGAAATTTCAATTCCTTTATCTGGACTTTCTTTTTCATTTTCTATAGAAGTTGCTTTTTCATATATTTGTTCTACAGCTTCTGGCATTCTAAATTGTCCAGTGATAGCTGATTTAGCTCTTTCAGATAAGTCTGTAGGAAATTTTCCAGCCAAGGCTTTTATATCTTCAAGACTAACTGTGTCGTATGCATATTTTCCACTTGATAGGTCTCCTCTAAATGTACTATTATCTATATATGTACCATCTTCAGTTAATCTAAACATTCCAGAAGGACCTTCTCTTCCATCAATTCCATTTAAGTAAACCATATAAGGTCTTTCTCCATTTATATATGCTTCTTTAGTTGCATATGCATATTTTACTGCTTTTTTAGCTCCTTGTACTTCATTACTTGCTTCAATTGAAACAATATATGGAAATGTTGCTTTTGAGTCTTTTCCTCTCACTGCATCATTTAAACTTATTATATCAAGTCCATCATATCTAGGTGCTTTGTGAGAATTCATTATAATTGGTAGTCCTGTAGCTTTTGAATATTCTTCTAAGTATTCCTCAGATGGTTGTGCAAATTGTTCAAACTCAACACTATCTCCATCCATTGTAGCAAAATTCGCAGATTCTGTTAAAGTAATTCCACTTTTTGACTTTACGCTATTAACATAACTATTATCTTTTCCCAATCTTGTAGAAAAAAATGTATTCACGCCATCTTCATTTGTTAAACTCTCTCTATATGTTCCTCTTTGAAGATCGTCTTTTGAAGTAGTTATATTGTAATAACCGTTTTCAGCACAAATAGTTTGACCAACATCTCCCTCTTTAACATTTAATCTTTTTATAGATACAAAATTTCTTCCATCTAAGGTTCCTGATAATGTCGGTTGTTCTTTATGTGTCCAATTAGGCTTTCCTCCTATTTTTCTTATTCCTTCTTTAACTAAGTTGTCTGATATATCTGGCTCTAAGCCCCTAAATGATACTGCTTCTCTTTTTAATTCAGGTTCTACCTTTAAGCTGTCAATAAATTCTCTAGTCTCCCCTTTAAACACAGGGCCTCCTACTTGATATTGATATTCTACATCCCCTACTCTATCATAGTCTGGGCCTTTAGGTGCTATATATGCTTCTGGTCCTTTAGTTGGTATATGTGCTTCTGGTCCTTCTATTCCTAATGGTTTTTTATTAAATATTCTACTTACAGCATTTATAGCATTTTTAATTCTTTGTAAAATAGACATTTTTTCTTCTCCTTTGTTTTTTTATTTATAGCTTAATTTTAGCATTAGCATTTTTTGTTGTCAATATTTTTCCGTTACATTTCCATTACATTTCCGTTACATTTCCGTTACATTTTCGTTGCTTTTTACATCTTATTTGGCATTTCAATTCCTAGTAAAGACGCACCTGTTTTTAGAATTTCTCCAACTACTTTTGTTAGATATAATCTAGCATTTTCTATTTCTTTTTCTTCTCCAATAATTTTATTTTCATTATAAAAATTACTAAATGCTTTTGCTAAATCTATTAAATATCTTGAAAGTATTGATGGTTCTTCTTTTTTTGTTACTTCTACTAATATATCTTCAAAATCATATATTAACTTTAAAATATTAACAGAATAATTATCATCAATTTTTTCTATATTTACATCTCTAAAACTTGGTACATTTTCTGCCTTTCTTAAAATGCTTTGTGTACGTACATATGTATATTGAACATATGGACCTGTCTCTCCTTGGAAATTTAAAATAGTATCCCAATCAAATATTTCATCTTTTACTCTATTATTTGATAAATCATTAAATATTACAGCTCCAACTCCTACTTTTTTAGCAATAAGGTCTTTATCTTCTAATTCTGGATTTTTATCTTCTATTATTTTTTTAGCTCTTTCTATTGCTTCATTTAATAAATCTTCTAATTTTATTGAAGTTCCTTCTCTAGTTGACATCTTACCTGTTGGAAGTAATACCATACCAAATGGTACATGTATTAAACCATTTGTATATTTCTCATCTAAGCCTAGATATTTTGCAGTTGCAAAAATTTGCTTAAAATGTAATATTTGTTCATATGATGTTACATAAATTGCTTTATCAAAGTCATATGTTCTTGCTCTATAAAGTATAGCTGCTAAATCTCTTGTTGCATATGTTGATGAACCATTTGATTTTATAATTATACAAGGTGTATCAATTCCTTGGTCAGCTAAATCTACTACTTTAGCTCCTTGTGATTCAACTAATTTTCCAGACTTTTCTAAAAGTTCTACTACTTCTTGCATTTTATCTGCATAAAAAGCTTCACCATTCCAAGACTCAAACTTAGAACCTAGTAAATCATAAACTCTTTGGAATTCTTTTAAACTAACTTCTTTAAATCTATTCCATATTTCTACACAATAAGAATCTCCATCTTCTAATTTTTTAAAGTTATTTCTACAATCTTCTAATATTTTTTCATCTTCTTTACATAAATTATTTATTCTTATATAAATTTTAGTTAACTCATTTATAGGGTCTTTATCTATGTCATATTCATCACCCCATAATTTATATCCTTCTATTAGTTTCCCAAATTGTGTTCCATAATCTCCTAAGTGATTTACTCCTGTTACATTATATCCTAAAAATTTATATATATTAGATAAAGCTCCACCAATAACTGTAGAACGTAAATGTCCTATATGAAATGGTTTTGCAATATTAGGTGCTGAGTAATCTATTACTATATTTTTTCCTTCGCCTATTTTCAAATCTTTGTATTCTTGTTTTTCAAATCCTTCTAAAACTTCTTTTATTAAAACTTTCTTATTAATAAAAAAGTTTAAAAAACCGCCTATTACTTCTACTTTTTCTATTCCTGTATTTTCTAGATTTATTTTCTCTTTTATTTCATTTGCAATTATTTGTGGTGCTTTTTTTAGTTCTTTTGCAAGTCTAAAACACGGAAAAGAATAATCTCCATTTTTAGTATCTTTTGGTGTTTCTATATATGTTTCTAATTCTTTTTTACTAATATTTATTATTTGTTCTAATTCTTCTGATATTTTTTCTTTAAAATTTATCATCTATATCCCTCTTTTTTATTTTAAATTTCACTAACTTACACTAGTATGACATAATGTTTTAAATTTGTCAAGTTCAGTTATTTGAGGTGTTAAAGCACATATTTAAACACACTTGCAGTTTTAGTAAAGTTTATGTTATAATTAATATGGTAGTTAAAAAATAACAAATTAAATTATTATAGAATAAAATTAAAAGGGGTACATATGAATAAATATTTAACAGATATAATGGAAAATGACAAAGAATTTCAAGAAATTATATATCCATTAATCACAAATGAAACTGTTCTTCAGATGAAAAATTTTAGACAACATTATGAAACATCTTGTTTCGACCATTGCTATATGGCAAGTTATTATTGCTTTCTTATTGCTAAAAAATATAATTTAGATTATAAATCTATTACTAGAGCTGCAATGCTACACGATTTATTTTTATATGATTGGCGAAAGAAACAGCCTGATAGAAAAGGGTTACACGCATTTACGCACGGAAAAATAGCATATGAAAACGCTTGTAAAATATTTGATTTAAACGAAAAAGAAAAAGATATAATAATAAAACATATGTGGCCTGTTACACCACAATTTCCTAAATATATTGAAGGTTTTATTTTAACTTTTGTCGATAAATATTGTGCAATGAGTGAAACTTTTGAAGTTTTAAAATCAAGATTATTTATGAGAAAAGCCTTTAGATATGCTTATTTATTTTTAAGCTTACTTATTATTAAAGTTTAAAAAAGATTACCACTAGTAAACTATTATTAATTACTAGTGGTTTTATTTTAATTTTTCTGCTTAGATACATCTCTCCATCTAATTAGTCTTATATCTTTATATTTTTTTAGGACTTCTCTATATTTATCATATTCTTCTTCCCATAATTCACTTGGTACATTTTCAAATGCTCTAAAAATCTTATCCGCTTCTGATAAATATATAATTTGCTCTTGTGGAGACATATTCTCATATTGTTTTGCAAATTTATATAATTTATCAAGCATTTGATTAGCTTCTATAAATGACCAAAAGTCTTTTACTTTTATTCCAAATAATTTTATTTGTAGTATTGCATATCCTGCCAAGGCAAATATTATAAATATTAATATATATATAACTGCTAATATCACCGTCATCTTTACACCTCTTCTTTTTTCCTTTTGTACTTTTTAATTATAACATTTATTATTTTTTTTTTTTATTAATTTTAAAAAGAAAAAATTTTTAAAAAATAAAGGCAAAATAAAGCAAAATTACATTTGCTTTATTATACTAATAAATATTTTGTTATATCTATTTTTTCATTATCTGAAAATATATCTTCTATTTTTTTATTTCTTATTAATTCTTCTTTTTTTGCTTTTGTTAGTTTTTTTATTGCATATTCTAATTTAGAAGCTAAAGATTTATTTTCTGTTTGCCATACCGCTTCTAATTTTTTAGCATTATGAGTATATGTGTATTTTGCACATTTTTCATTTTTAGAAAAATGTTCTTCCATCCTTCTTTTAATATCAACTGTTATTCCTGTATATATTGTATTATCTTTGCACCTTAACATATATATGTAATACATTTTAAATTCTCCTTATTTTCCAAGAAGCTCCAATATCATAAATAAATATGGATTTAGATTAAAAGCCCCTTGCGTCTTTTTTACACCTTCTAAACTTATGATATTTTCTTCTATCTTTTTAGCATCTTTGATGTTTGTTTCTATTATGTAATATGAAGGAAATATATTATTTCCGATTTTCATAACCTGAAAGTAATTCTTTGTTTTCTATTTTAGATTTCATTTCATTTAAACCATCTTCTTTAGTATAATATTTTATATTAGCATTTTTATCTATTTCTAATACTTTATTTTCTATTTCTTCCATTTGCTCTTGTGTTATATTATCTTCTAAAAACATCTGTAATTTTCCTGCCTCTTTATAATAATAAGAAAATATACAAATATTAAAAGCAACAACTATTGTTAATATAATTCCTACCATAATTAGCAATTTGTTTTTCTTATTTATATTTTTTCTAACTTTTTTTAAATAATCTATTTCTTTTTTTCAGAAGAAATATTATTTTCTTCTTCTTTTAAATCTTGGAAAATTTTATTACAATTTTCACAAGTTTTTAAATGTTCTTCTACCAATTTTTTTGATTCATTATGTAATGTATTATCTTTATATCCAAATAATAAATCTCGTACTATTTCACATTTTTTATCCATAATCATTTCTCCTCCTTTAATTTTTCTTTACCACGGAAAAATGTTACTCTTGTCCAACTTTCACTTTTACCCATTATTTCTGCAATTTCTTTATAACTTAAGTCTCCTAAAATTCTTAAATAGACAACATTTCTTGTTTTTTCATCTAATTTTTGAACTTTCTTAAACGTTTCTATTTTTTCTTGTTTTCCTATTATTTTTTCTTCTAAAGTATTTTCTTCAAAAACAAAATTGTCTATTTCGTGAACTACCCATTGTCTAAAGCCAATGGGCTTCCTGCTTCTTAGACCTCGTAACCTACAATCTCCACAGGCGTTTATTCGGGCTGTCCCTTCCCTATATTTTTTTCTTATGCTATTTTTCTTAGTCCTTCCTTTAA
>CALYBF010000050.1 GCA_944393755.1 uncultured Clostridia bacterium
GGAATTACACAAGCAATAGGTGCATATAAAGTAAAAGTAAATGGTAGAGAAATAACATTTTTAGATACACCAGGACATGAAGCATTTACTGCAATGAGAGCAAGAGGTGCACAAATAACAGATATAGCAATATTAGTAGTTGCTGCAAATGATGGTGTAATGCCTCAAACAATAGAAGCAATAAATCACGCAAAATCAGCAGGAATACCAATAATAGTTGCAATAAATAAAATAGATTTGCCAGACGCAAACCCAGATAGAGTAAAACAAGAATTAATGGCATATGACTTAGTACCAGAAGAGTGGGGTGGAGATACAATATTTGTTCCAATATCAGCTAAAAATGGTACAAACATAGACCAATTATTAGAAATGGTATTATTAGAAGCAGATGTATTAGAATTAAAAGCAAATCCGCATAAACAAGCAAAAGGTGCAGTAATAGAAGCAAAACTTGATAAAGCAAGAGGTGCAATTGCAACTGTGTTAGTACAAAGAGGAACTTTAGATGTAGGAGACACAATAGTTGTAGGTTCTTCAATAGGTAGAATAAGAGCAATGAAAGATGATAAAGGAAAATCAGTAAAATCAGCAGGACCATCAACACCAGTAGAAATAATGGGACTAACAGAAGTACCAGAAGCAGGAGACACGTTCTATGAAGTTAAAAACGAAAAAGTAGCAAAACACTTAATAGAAAGAAGAAAACGTCAAGCAAGAGAACAAGCAATAAATCAAGCTACAAAAGTAACATTAGATAATTTATTTAGCCAAATGGAAGAAGGAAAACTAAAAGTATTAAATTTAATAGTAAAAGCAGATGTACAAGGTTCTGTAGAAGCTGTTAAGCAATCATTAGAAAAATTAGAAAATGAAGAAGTAAAAGTAAAAGTAATACACGCAGCAGTAGGAGCAGTAAATCAATCAGATGTAACTTTAGCTAAAGTTTCAAACGCTATTATAATTGCATTTAATGTAAGACCAGATAATGTAGCAAAAGAAGAAGCTAAAAAAGATGAAGTAGAAATAAAACAATATTCAATAATTTACCAAGCAATAGAAGATGTAGAAAATGCAATGAAAGGTATGCTAGAACCAAAATATGAGGAAAAAGTAATCGGTAATGCAGAAGTAAGACAAACATTTAGAATTTCAAATGTAGGAACAATTGCAGGTTGCTATGTGTTATCAGGTAAAGTAGAAAGAAATGCAGGAGTAAGAGTAATACGTGATAATGTAGTAATACATGACGGACATTTAGCAACATTAAAGAGATTTAAAGATGATGTAAAAGAAGTTGGTAAAGGCTTTGAGTGTGGTATACAAATTGAAAACTACAATGATATAAAAGAAGGAGACCAAATAGAAGTTTACATTATGGAAGAAATTAAAAGATAGGGACATTTCCATTTGGTCAAAATGTCCAAAATGAAACGTCCCCAATAGGACATTTTGTCCAATTTGGGACAGACCTAAAAGGAGGGATAATATGCCAGAGAGTAAGAGTAGATTAGAGAGAATTAATGAACAATATAAAAAAGAAATAGGACAAATTATTAATTATGAGCTTAAAAATCCAAATGCAACAGGTATGATTAGTGTAACTAGGGTAAAAGTTACAAATGATTTAAAATTCGCTAAAGTTTCTGTTAGTATTTATAATTCTAAAAATGTAAAAGAAACTTTAGCAGCATTGAAAAAATCATCAGGGTTTATTAGATCTGAACTTGCAAAAAAAGTTAATCTTAGAAATACTCCAGAAATTATTTTTGAATTAGATGAAAGTATGGAATATGGAGAGAAGATTGATAATATATTAAAAAAGATAATGCCAAAAAAAGAAGAGGAGAATAAATAATATGACTTTAGATGAAATTTTAGAAGAAATAAAGATAGCACAAAAAATAGTTATATTAACACACGAAACACCTGACCGGTGATGCTATTGGAAGTAGTTTGGGCTTGAAAAATGCCTTAGATAAATTGGGAAAAAATGTAGATTTAATAATGACTTCATATGCTAGAACTTTTGATTTTTTACCAAATTCAGATAAAATAAAAACAGATTCTGATATTAAGGAATATGATTTAGCAATCAGCTTAGACTGTGCTACTTTAAAAAGATTGGATAAAAAAGAATATTTTGAACAAGCCAAGAAAACTATTGTGATAGACCACCACGGAAGTAATAATATGTATGGTGATATTAACTATGTAAATCCTGTTGCACCAGCTTGTTCTGAAATTATACTTGCTATGCTTTCTTATTATGAAATAGATGTAGATGTAAATATTGGTACTTGCTTGATGACAGGTATTATAACAGATACAGGTGGTTTCCAATACCAATCAACAACTGCAGATACTTTTGAATATGCAGCTGAAATGCTTAGAAAAGGTGTTAATATTTCTGATATTTGCACAAGAACATTGCAAACTAAAACAAAAGCTAATTTTGAGTTACAAAAAAGAGTTATGGATAGGTTAGAATTATTAGAAAATGGTAAAGTTGCTTTTTCTTATATTGATAGCAAAGATATGGATGATGTAAATGCAGAAGAAGGGGACCATGAAGGTTTAGTTAACATTGGTAGAAGTATAGAAGGTGTAGAAGTTTCTATTTTTATTAGACAAAAAGATAATGAAAATATTTATAAAGTTTCTATGCGTTCTAGTTCATATGTTAATGTTTCTGATGTGTGCTTAATGTTTGGTGGTGGTGGACACCCAAGAGCAGCAGGTGCACAAGTTCAAGGTGATGTTGCTCAAGTTAAAGAAAAACTTTTAAAAGAAGTTAGAAAGTATTTGTAAGATGTAATAAATTAAATATAATTATAACTAAAGAGTAGGAGAAAGTTATGGACGGAATAATAGTAGTAAATAAAGAAAAAGGTTGCACATCACACGATTTAGTAAGTAAAGTAAAAAAAATAGTGAAAGAAAAAGTGGGGCATACAGGCACATTAGACCCATTAGCAACAGGAGTATTGCCGCTTTTAATAGGCAAAGGAACACTATGTTCAAAATATTTAATAAATCATAATAAAGAATATATAGCAGTACTAAAATTAGGTGTCTCAACAGATACTATGGATGGAGAAGGAAAAGTCTTAGAAGAAAAGGATGTAGATACTAGCATTTTAGAAAAATCTAATGTAGAAAAAATATTATCTGGTTTTGTTGGAAAACAAATACAAGAGCCCCCAATATATTCAGCAATAAAAGTAAAAGGTAAAAAATTATATGAATATGCAAGAAAAGGTGAAAGTGTAGAAATACCTATAAGAGAAATAGAAATATATGATATGGAATTGCGTGGAATAAATAAAATAGAAAATGAAATAGAATTTAAAGTAAAATGTTCCAAAGGTACATATATTAGAAGTTTATGTTCAGATTTAGCTAAAAAACTCGGAACAATTGGTTATATGAAAGATTTAAAAAGACTAAAAGTAGGAGAATTTAGAATAGAAAATTCAATTACAATATATGAAAAAACAACAAAAGAAGATATAGAAAAAAAGATAATTACAATTGAGAAATTATTTGAAAATAAAGAAAAAATAGAATTAGATACTAAAAAATTAATATTATTCTTAAATGGAGTAAAACTAAATTATAATAATAAAGATGAAGTTTATAGAATATATAGTTCTAACAAATTTATAGGACTTGGAACTATAAAAAATAATATTTTAAAAAGAGATATAATAATTTAAAACTAGATTAGAAAACACTAATCTAGTTTTTCCGTTTATAGAGAAATTGCAAAATGCGTGCTAAATTTAATCAATATCTAATTTTTCCTTCAACGCTTCTTGTAATACTTGTGAAAAATTGATATTGTTCTTTTCCGACAATGTATTTAACCATTCCGGAATGGTCAAGGTCTTTTTAACAGACCTTGTATTAAATTTTTTTCTATATTCATCCATATCTATATTTACGAAAGAAATAAATTGGTTTTTCTCTAATTTTATATTGTTAAAATCAGTTGTTGGAGTTGGAAAAGATATTTCGTTATCTAAAAACAACCCCATAGCATCTTGTGCCATATAGAAAGCTTCTTGTAAAGTCCTTCCATATGTTGTGCAATTTTTTAAGTCAATAAAATCTACAAGAAAATACTCTCCGTCATCATTTTGCTTTGTAAAAATAGCTGGATAAACAGTTAAAGTTGAATTTTTCATAAAAGCCTCCTTATATAATAAATTTAAAAAGAGGGAAAGTGCAAATATATTTTATGGAAGGGCTTATTTTAGCCCTGCCCTTTTTAGAATTACATTTACAGTTCCGATAGGGATATCTTTATTATGTACAGCTATAATTTCGGTTTTATTTCCGCTTTTTCATTTTACGTGAGAACCGTTTTGTGAAACTTTTACCCAACCATTCTGCTTTAGTAATTTGATTAGGTCTTTTGCACGCATATGCAAATTCCCTCCTCTCTTCAAATACTATACTACGTATTTATACGTGTGTCAATAAAAATTAAAAATTAATTTTGTAATTAACAAAAAATAACTAGCATATAAATTAATAAAGATATTTAAAGGAAGTGATTTTTTGTATTATATCCAAGAAACTGACAAGCCAGTTTTAATTGCTAGAGTTTTTAATTTAATAGAAATAGTAAATGATAGAATAATTTTGCCAATAGAGGAAGATGAAATAATTGATGAGAAAAAAATAAAGATATTAACTAAAAAGATAATTAAAATTTTAGATAAAACGAATTGTAAAACAATAATTTTAAGTAAATATTTAAAGAAAAACGAAGGCTTTGTGGAAAAGTTAAAAAGTAGTGGCTTAAATATAATAGATGGTAAATGGTTATTTTTAGTTATGTCAGAAAAGGTAATAGACTATGTTGTAAGAAAAAAAGAATTTAAAAAAGAAGAAACAAATGTAAGTATTTTAGTAAATAATAATTTTAATGATTATATCTTAGAAAATATAAAAGAAATAATTAGAAAATATAAAACTGTAAATATAGTTACAAAACAAATAGAAAAATTTAAGAAAATAGAAAAACAAATAATGGACGAAGAAGGTATAAATATAACAATAACTAATAATAAAAAGAAAAGTTTAGTTAGGTCAAATATAATATTAAATGTAGACTTTGATACAGAATTAATAAATAAATATAATATACCAGAAGAAGGCATAATAGTAAATTTACAAGAAAATGTTAAAATAACCAAAAAAAGATTTAATGGTATATCTATAAATGATTATGAAATTAAATATCAAAATTATGATGAATATGATTATGAAAAAGAAAAATATTATGATAAAAAAGATATGTATGAAGCAATGATTTATAAAAAACAACCATATGAGTACATAAAAAGAAAAATTGATAGAGATAAAGTAGAAATTGTAAAACTAATTGGAAATAGAACAGTTCTATAAATTCTTAAAAGCTTCTTAAAATTTTCTAAAAAGCTTTTCTTTTTTCAAAAAATATAATATAATGTATTTGTCGAGAAATTAATTTGGCAAGGAGGTAAGAAAATGCCAGATAGTAGTAATAAAAGAAGTAGAAATAGTAGTCAAAATAGAAAAAGAACATCAAGTATGAAAAAAAGACCACAACCAAGAAAGAGACAAGATTTAGAACAATCAAATAGTAAAGTAAGAAAAAAGAAAAACGGGAAAAAGAAAATGAACCCAAAATTAAAAATGGCTCTTAAAATTGCAATTATAATATTCTTACTATTGTGTGTAATAGGAGCAGGAATAGTTGCAGGAATATTCTTTGGTTTATTTGGGGATGAGTTTGAAATAACTAAAGAAGAGTTAAAAATTGGTGCGTCAAATTCTGTTGTAGTTGATGCAAATGGAGCAGTAATTGCAAATCTTAGTGGAGATGAAAAGAGAAAAATAATTGCTTATGATGATATGTCTAAATATCTACCAAAAGCATATGTAGCAATAGAAGATGAAAGATTTTATAAACATCACGGAGTAGATTGGAAAAGAACAGCAGGAGCAATCTTTAATACTATATTTAAAGGAAGTTCAAGCTATGGTGGTAGTACAATTACTCAACAACTTGTTAAAAACTTAACTAAAGATGATGAATCAAGTGGTTTTGCAGGTATATATAGAAAAATAAGAGAGTGGGCAAAAGCATATCAAGTAGAAAGAATGATATCAAAACAACAAATATTAGAATTGTACCTAAATATATTATATGTAGGTGGAGAAGGAAACCTTCACGGAGTTGAACTTGGAGCTGAATACTATTTTAATAAATCAGCAAAAGATTTGAGTTTAGCAGAGTGTGCATATATGGCTGGTATAAATAGCTCACCATCTTCATATAACCCATTTAACGAAGAAGTAGATAACACTGAGAAAATTAAAAATAAAACAAAAACAGTTTTAAACAAAATGTTAGAGTTAGAATTTATTAGTCAAGATGAATATAATACAGCTGTGGCAGAAGTTGATAATGGTTTAGCTTTTTCAAAAGGAAATGTATCTTCATCATCAAATTATTCATACCATACAGATGCAGTATTAGACCAAGTAATTAACCAAGTAATGGAAGAAAAAGATGTTTCAAGGCAAATAGCAGAAAACTATGTATATAGTAGTGGACTTACAATATATTCAACAGTGGATAATAATATACAAACAAGACTAGAAGAAGAATACAAAAAAGAAAAATATATTAAAAATGGTAGAGAAAAAGATAAAGATGGAAATTTACTTAATGATCATACACAATCTGGTATGGCAATTGTAGATTATAAAACAGGAAATGTAGTTGCTGTAGCAGGTGGTTTAGGTGAAAAAGAGGGTGCTGGATGGAATAGAGCAACACAGATGAAAAAACAAACAGGTTCATCAATAAAAATGATAGCAGATGTAGCGCCAGCTTTAGAAGAAGGTGTTATTACACCATCAACTAGATATATAGATGAAAAGACTGATTTTGGAAATAATTATATTCCTAAAAATGAGGATAAATATGACAATAAGGATATGGATATAAGGTATTTTATAAAAAGGTCTAAAAATATACCAGCAGTTAAGATAATGAAAGAATTAACACCTAAAAAATCTATAGAATATTTAAAGAAAATGGGGCTACAATCTTTAGATGAAAAAGAAGATCAAGTATTAGCATTAGGAATAGGTGGTATGACACACGGAGCAAGCCCTCTGGAAATGGCATCTGCATATGGCACAATTGCAAATGATGGTGTTTATATAGAGCCAACTTTCTATACAAAAGTTGTAGATTCAAATGGAAACATAGTATTAGAGCCAAATCAAGAAGAAACAAGAGTATTTTCAGAACAAACAGCATATCTAGCAAAACAAATAGGTATGGAACCAGTTAAAAGTGGTGGTACTGCAACATATTGTGCAATATCAGGTATGGATGTAGTTGCTAAAACTGGAACAACAGATAATAATAATGATAGATGGCTTTGTGGTTTTACATCATATTATGCAGCTGCAACATGGTTTGGTTATGATAATAATGAAGAAGTAAGATGGTCAGGAAACAACCCAGCAGGTCAAATATGGGATGCGGTAATGACAGATATTCATAAAGATTTGGAAGGAGCAAGATTTGAAAGACCATCTGGAATAGTAGAAAAAACAGTGTGTAGAACATCAGGATGTTTAGCATCAGACGGATGTAGAGATACATATACAGAAATATTTGATGAAAAACACTTACCAGAAAGTTGCCAAGGACATGGAACACAAACTGTATGTAGTGAGTCAAATAAACTTGCAACTGAATATTGTTCACAATATTGTGAAGTTAAAACAGAAACATATGGAGCAGTATTACCAAAAGAGCAATTAAAACTTTGGACACCTGTGGGTAGAAAAGTAAATGATGATTATGGAAGAATATATGAAACTTGTGATATTCATACAAAACCAAAAGAAGAACCAAAGCCAGAAGAACCAACAGGAAATACGATAACAAGACCAATTGAAACACCAGATGAAGAAGAACCAGATGAACCAGAAGAGCCATCAACAGGTGGAAATACAACAGGTGGAGAAACAACACCACCAGAAGAACCAGATACTCCAGAAACACCAACTACTCCAGAAACAAGAGATAAAAAGAAAGATTAAAAATAAAGAATAAAAATAAATTATGTTATAAAATACCAAGTAAGCTTGGTATTTTATAACAAGAAAGGAAATGCTATGGATATATATTTTTATAATACATTAACAAGAAAAAAAGAACTTTTTAAACCAATTAATGAAAAAGAAGTTAGAATATATTCATGCGGACCAACTGTATATAAAGATGCTACAATCGGAAATATGAGAACAAGTATATTTCAAGATGTACTAAGAAGAGTTTTACGTTATAATGGTTATAAATTAAAACATGCAATGAACATTACTGATGTTGGGCATCTAGTATCAGACGGAGATGAAGGTGAAGACAAAATGGTAAAATCAGCAAGAGAGGAACATAAATCTCCAGAAGAAATCGCCAAGTATTATACTAAATTATTTTTTGATGATTTAAAAGCATTAAATATAGAAACTCCAGAAATTATATGCAAAGCAACAGACCATATAAAAGAAATGTTAGAATATGTTAAAGTTTTAGTGGAAAAAGGATATGCATATGAAACATCTACTGCAATATATTTTGATATATCTAAATTAGATAAATATCCTGTTTTATCAAACTTAAATGTAGAAGAACAAAAAGCAGGGGCAAGAGTTGAAGTAGATAAAGAAAAGAAAAATCCATATGATTTTGCACTTTGGATAAAAGCTCCTGAAAATCATTTGATGAAATGGGATAGCCCTTGGGGACCAAGTTACCCAGGCTGGCATATTGAGTGTTCTGCAATGGGGCAAAAATATTTAGGAGAACAATTTGATATTCACACAGGTGGTATAGATTTAATACCAACACACCACGAAAATGAAATAGCACAAAGTAAAGGTTATTGTGGAAAAATACCAGCGAGGGTTTGGATGCATGGGGAATATCTTTTAATAGATGGCGGAAAAATGTCAAAAAGTTTAGGAAATGTTTATTTATTAAAAGATATAATAAATAAAGGTTTTAACCCATTAACATATAAATTATTTACATATTCATCACATTATAGAAATAAACTTAATTTTACTTGGGAAGGTATCGAATCTTCAGAGAAAGCTTTAGAAAGATTAAAAAATGGTTATAAATTACACTTAAATGGAACAGATGATGTAGAAGATGACATTATAAATGATTATGAAGAAAAATTCCATAAAGCAATAAATGATGACCTTAATATGCCACTTGCTATGAGTATTGTTTGGGAAGTTGTTCGTTACCAGAAAAAATCTTCTAAACTTGCAAAACTTTTATTAAAATTTGATGGAGTTTTAGGGTTAAAAATAGATGAAGATGATAATAATATAAAAGATTTAGAAGTACCAGAAGAAATTTTGAAGCTTGTAGAAGAAAGAAAGGTAGCAAGAGAAAATAAAAATTGGGAAGAATCAGATAGACTAAGAGATGTGATAAACGAGAAAGGTTATATTATAAAAGATACAAAAAACGGTATGGAAATAAGTAAGAAATAGGAATTAAAAGGGAGAAATTCTTTTTTCTTCCAATATGGAGAAAACTAGGAAATTTAAAATAAATTCCTAGTTTTATAAATTATAATTTTTCTATTTCATCTATAGATAACCCTGTTATTTTTGATATATAATCTAAGGACATATTATCTTGCTTTAATTTTTTAGCTATTTCTTTTTTTTCGTTTATTTCACCTTGTTTAAGTCCTTCATTATATCCATCAGTTTTAGTGGTATTCATTTCTAGTATGTATTTTTCTTTCCAATCAGCTATTCTTTGCATTATAGGGTCATTACTTATTTCTTCTAGCTTTTCTTTAGCTTTCTTTACTCCTTCGTTGTTCTTCATAATTTTTACCACCTCTTTCGATTCTGGGTT
>CALYBF010000051.1 GCA_944393755.1 uncultured Clostridia bacterium
TTTTAATATTTTTCCTTTTTTTTTTTTTTTTTTATATTTGCTAAAATTTATTACATTATCTTTTTTTATCTATTTTTTTCTTTTTTTTACTTGATTTTTCTATAGCTTTTATCACACTAAGTTATCCACAATCGAATCATAATTTGTGGATAAAAAAAGAGATAATTATTAAACTATCTCTTTAATATTATTTAATTTTCATTCTTTTAATCTAATAGGTAAAATCATATATGTATAATCATTATTATCAACAGATTTTATTAAACATGGTGATATGCTACTTCCAAATTCTACATATACTTCTTCGTCATCAATTGCTTTTAGACTATCTAAAAAATATTTTGGATTAAATCCTACTTCTAAATTTTTTCCTTCTGTCGAAACATATAATTCTTCCTTAGCATCACCTGTCTGGTTTGTACAAGAAATGATTACTTTTCCTATATCAACTTGTACTTTAACTGGATATTTCTTTTCCTTTTCAACACTCGATGCTGAAATTAAACTTATTCTTTCAAAACTATTTTGTAAACTGTTCTTGTTTACTCTCATTCTTGTTTCCCAATTACTTGGAATAACATTTTTGTAATTTAAAAATTCTCCATCTAATATTCTTGTAACAACTTTACAATTATCCATTTCAAATAAAGCCTGATTCTTTGCAACACCTATCTTTACTGTTTCAAAAGAATCGGAAATAATTTTATTTACTTCATTTAGAGTTTTTCCTGGTATTACTGCACTAAAATCATTAGTTTGTTTATTTAAATAAATACTCCTTAAAGCTAATCTAAAACCATCAACTGCAACAACATTTAATTTATTATTTTCTATTTCAAATAAACATCCTGTAAAAATTGGTCTACTTTCCTCAGTACTTACTGCAAAAATTGTTCTTCTTATCATATTTTTTAGGGTATTTTGTTCTATTTCTATTGAATTTTCAACTTCTATTTTTGGAAGTTCTGGAAATTCATCTGGATTCATAGTTGCTAATTTATATAAAGAACCTTCACACTCTATTTCTAATAAATTATTGTTATTTAAAGAAATATAAATTTCAGTATCTGGTAATTTTCTAATAATTTCACTAAACATTATTGCATTTACAACTGTACTACCTTGTTCTTGTACTTCGCATTCCATTATGTATTCTATTCCAATTTCTAAATCATAAGTAGTTAATTTTATTTCATTATCATTAGTTTGAATAAGTATTCCTTCTAGTATAGGCATTGTAGTTTTAGAAGCTACACCTTTTACTACGGAATTTAAAGCTTTAATAAGCTTGTCTTTGTAACAAACAATTTTCATTTTGACTTCCTCCTTATATATTTTATAATATTAAATAATAATTATTAGTAGTAATAGTATTAGGTCCTGTGGAAACTGTGGATAACTATGTTGATAACTGATATCCCTAGCAAAATTGATGTTGATAACTCAGTGGATAACTCAAGAAGTTATCCACACTTTCCACTTAAGGATGTGGAAAAATAACTTATACACAGTTTATCAACAGGTTTTCAACAGACCCTTGTGGATAACCAATGTAGCTGTTCCGTAAGAACAGAAAGCTTTGGTTTTGTCAAACAATTATTTCTCAAACATAGATTTTTAAAAATTTTAATTTTTATTATTATATCTAGTCTTGTCCATTTATGATTATGTTTTTCACACTATCCACAATTAACTTTGTATTTAATTTTTCTTTTACTTCTTTTTCTATTTTTTTACAAGCGTGCATTACAGTTGAGTGGTCTCTTCCACCAAAGTCTACTCCTATCTGAGGATATGACATATTTGCAACTTCCCTACATAAGTACATTGCAATTTGTCTTGGGAAAGCAATATCATTTGATCTCTTATTCCCTGCTAAATCATTTTTATCAATACTAAAATATTTTGCTACAGTTTCTTGTATGAATTCAGCTGAAATTACTTTTTCGCTTTCTGAAATAAATTCATTAATAATCATTTCAGCTAGTTCAATAGTAATTGGACTATGTGTAAGTGAAGCTCTTGCCACAATTTTGTTAAATACACCTTCTAATTCCCTAATATTTGAATCAATCTTATTAGCTATATCTGAAAGTATTACATCATCTATAATAATATTTTCGTCTTGAGCTTTTTTTCTAAGTATAGCTAAACGAGTTTCATAATCAGGGCAAGAAATGTCAGCAAGTAATCCCCACTCAAATCTTGATTTTAATCTATCTTCTAAGAATTGAATATCTCTAGGTGGTTTATCACTAGATAGAATAATTTGTTTTCCTTCTTCATACAAAGTATTAAAAGTATGGAAAAATTCTTCCTGAACTCTTTCTTTTCTAGCTATAAATTGGATATCATCTATAAGCAAAACATCAATATTTCTATACTTATTTCTAAAAAATTCATTTTTATTATCTTTAATTGCATTTATTAATTGGTTTGTGAATTTTTCAGATGTAACATATAATACATTTGCATTTTTATTATTTTCTAATATCCTATTTCCTATAGCATGCATTAAGTGAGTTTTTCCTAAACCTACTCCCCCATACAGAAATAAAGGATTGTAAGATTTTGCTGGTTCATTACCAACAGCTAATGCTGCAGCATGTGCAAATCTATTGTTATTACCAACAACAAAAGTATCAAAAGTATATTTAGGATTTAAAGTAGACTTATTTAATTCTATTTCAGCTAAAGAAGCATCATCTTTTTTATCTGCAATTACTTCATTATTGTCGTCAGAAGATTCTTCTTTTGAAACATCAACTACAGAAAAAGTCCAGTCTCTATTTGTAATAAATCTTAAAGTATTAAAAATTAAACTTTTGTATTTATTTTCAATAAAATCTTTTTGGAATTCTGAGTTTGCTGTAAAAACTATATGATTTCCTTCAATACTTTTAATATCTAATGGCATTATCCAAGTGTTATAAGATATTTCTGTAACTTCTGGTTTTAATAGTTCTTTAATTTTTGCAATCAGTTCTTCTTTTTCTATTGCCATTAAAATCATCCTTTCTATAAAGTTATCCACAAAGTTATCCACAACTGTTGATAACTTTGTAATGATTTTGTAATAAAGCATAAAATTTCTACGAACGAAAATTCGAGTAATATCAACAAAAAATCGATATGTTTTTATACTTTACACATAATAACAAATTTCACTATAAGAAGTCAATAAGTTGTGGAAAAAATTTTTAAAACTGTGGATAAGCAGAAAAAAACTGTGGATAACTATGCTTTTTTACAAAAATATTACAAAAAACTTAAAAAAACTTTTTCCAAAAAATTCTAAAAAAAGCTTGACATTAGTAGCTTTTTTAAAGTATAATTGATATACTTGTTATTTTGTTAAAAAGAAAACAATCTTTTTTAAAAAAAAGATATAATAGAAAATTCAGTAGGAGGTGCTAATAGTGAAAAGAACATATCAACCAAAAAATAGACAAGAAAAAAGAGAACACGGTTTTATGAAAAGAATGAAAACTAGAGCAGGAAGAAACGTATTAAAAGCAAGAAGACAAAAAGGTAGAAAAAAATTATCTGCTTAAATTAATTATTAGAAGGCCGCTAAAAAGCGAGCCTTTTCAAAATAATTAAATATTTTTTTCATTAAATGACGTATTCTAGAAGGGAAGAGCCGTAATGGAAAAAACAAAAATGTTAAAAAAAAATTATGAATTTAAAAATGTTTTTTCAAAAGGTAAATACTATTCAGGAAAATGTATAGAAGTATTTGTTTTAAAAAACAGAGAACAATACAAAAACCTTTTAGGAATAGCAATAAGTGTTAAAATAGGAAAAGCAACAAAAAGAAATCATATAAAAAGATTAATTAGAGAAAATTATAAAAATTTTGAAAATAAGATAAAAACAGGATATACATTTGTTTTTTTATGGAAAAAGAAAGTTGACATTAAAAATGCAAATTATATAAATATAAAAACAGATATGGAAAAAATATTTGAGAAAGTAGGAGCTTTCAAAGAGGAACAACAATGAAAAATATATTGATATTTATAATAGAAAAATATCAAAAACATATTTCACCTTGGTTAAAAAGTAAAAACATTAATTGTAAATTTTATCCAACTTGCTCTGAATATACAAAACAAGCAATTGAAAAATATGGAGCAATTAAGGGTTTGTTCTTAGGAATTAAAAGAATTTTTAAATGTAATCCTTTTTCAAAAGGTGGATATGACCCATTAAAATAAAAAAATAGGGGGAAGATAGTAAATGTTTGAGTTTTTTGCTAATCTTTTTGGTTATTTACTTCAGTTTTTATATGGCTTAGTGAATAACTATGGTATAGCAATTATTTTATTTACAGTAATAATAAAATTGATATTGCTACCACTTTCTATAAAACAACAAAAAACAATGAAAAAAAGTAGTGAATTACAAGAAAAAATGAAAGTAATTCAGTTTAAATATAAAAGTGATCCAGAAAAAATGAATCAAGAAATGATGAGTTTATATAAGTCTGAAAATATGAGTCCATTTAGTGGATGTTTGACAGCTATAGTACAATTACTATTATTGTTATCAATATTCTATTTAGTAAGAAGTCCACTAACTTTTATGGAAAAGATACCAACAGAAAATATAAATCATTATGTACAACAATTACAGGAAAGTGGTAAAACTGTAAGTCAAGTTTATCCTGAAATTGATTTAATAAGAGAACATCAATTTTTAAAAGAAAAGAACCCAGAAGATGCAAATGTTGATAAGTTAAATATACAAATGAACTTCTTAGGTTTAGATTTAAGTAAAATACCACAACAGAATATGACAGATTATACAGTATATATAATTCCAGCATTGTATATTTTATCTTCTTTTATCTCAATAAGGATGACAACAGCAATGCAATTAAAAAATGCTAATAAGCAAAAAGAGGAAAAAGCTACAATTGATGGAACTACAGGTAAAGAATTGATACCACAAGAAGAAAATAATGAAATGGATGCTGTAATGCAAACAAATAAAATGATGTCTTGGATGATGCCAATAATGTCTATTTCAATTGCATTTATAGCACCTTTAGGACTAGCGTTATATTGGTTAATTAGTAATATTCTTATGATAGTAGAAAGATTAATATTAAACAAAGTTGTTAAATCTTAAAGTAGGAGGAACGTTAAAATGCCAAAAACAATCATTTCTGAAGGAAAAACAACAAATGAAGCTATAGAAAAAGGGCTTAAAGAATTAAATGTAAGTAGAAAAATGGTAGATATAAAGGTACTAGATAACGATGATAAAAGAAGTTTTTTTAGTATATTAACACCAAGAGTTGTAAAAATAGAAATGACTCTTAGAGAAGATATAGAGGTTAAAGAAGAAAAAACAACAGTAAGACCTAAAAAAGAAATAAATTTATCAGAGGAAGAACAAGAAAAAGCAAGTAAGAACATAGAAGAATTTTTAAATGAATTAAAAAAAGAATTACCAGAAGATACAAAATATAGTATTAAAAAAGACAAATCAGCAATATATGTTGAAATTAATAGTCCTAATTTAGGTTTTTTAATAGGATATAGGGGAGAGACATTATATGCTTTCCAAAATATACTAACAGCTATAGCTGGTAAAGAGTTAGAAAATAGAGTTAGAGTTATTTTAGATGTAGAAGGATATAAATCAAAAAGAGAAAAAACTCTAGAAGATTTAGCAGAAAAAGTTGCAAAAACAGTTATAAGAACAAGAAAACCTATAAAATTAGAACCAATGCAAGCATATGAAAGAAAGATAATACATAGTAAATTACAAAAAAATGATAAAGTTGAAACAAATAGTATTGGCGAAGAACCATATAGAAGAATAGTAGTTTCTTTAAAAAAATAATTAAATAAAAAAATTAAAAAATAAAATCAGAGGTCAAAGGTCAGATTTTACAAGTGTTAGGTAATTTCTATCTTTGACTTTTTTTGATAATAATAAAAAAAATGATTTGCAATTTTAAAAAATATATGTTATAAGTAAAATACTAATAGTAAGTAAATATAAAAAACAATATTAACATATAACTAAAATATAAAGAAAAATATTTGTATATATTGGAGGAATAATAATATGAGTACAATAGCGTCAATCTCTACGGCTCCTCGGAATTGGGGGGATTGGTATAATTAGAATTAGTGGAGATAATTGTTTTGAAATACTAGATAAAATATTTCTACCAAAGAAAAAACAAGATATAAAAGATATTAAAGGATATACGATAAAATATGGAAATATAGTAGAAAATGGGAGTGTTGTAGATGAAGTATTAGTTTCATACTTCAAAGCACCTAAAAGCTATACAACAGAAAATATGTGTGAAATAAATTCTCATGGAGGAAATGTAGTTGTTAAAAAAATACTAGAATTATGTTTAAAAAACGGAGCAGAACTTGCGGAACCAGGAGAATTCACAAAAAGAGCTTTCTTAAATGGAAGAATAGATTTATTACAAGCAGAATCTGTAATAGATGTTATTAATGCAAAATCAGAAAAAGAAGCAAAAACAGGAATAAAGCAATTAGAAGGCTTTTTATCTCAAAAAATAAATGAAATAAAAAAAGAAATAATGGATGTTATGGTAAATATTGAAGTTACAATAGATTATCCAGAATATGATACACCAGATGTAACCAAAAAAGAGCTTTCAGATATGCTAGATAGTGTAGAAGAAAAATTAGAAAAGCTAGAAAAGAGTTTTGATAATGGTAAAATAATAAAAGAAGGTATTAAAACTGTAATTATAGGAAGACCAAACGCTGGTAAATCATCACTTTTAAATGCAATTCTAAAAGAAGATAGGGCTATAGTTACACAATATGAAGGAACAACAAGAGATACAATAGAAGAATTTGTAACAGTAAATGGAATACCTTTAAAACTAATTGATACAGCGGGAATTAGAGATGCAAAAGATGAAGTGGAGAAAATAGGAATAGAAAAATCTAAAGAATTAGTAAAAGAAGCAGACCTTATAATTGCAATATTTGATTCTTCAGAAGACTTAACAAAAGAAGATATAGAAATTTTAAACTTAATAAAAAACAAAAAAACAATAATTATATTAAATAAAAGTGATTTAAAACAAAAAATAGATGAAAAAGATGAAAAATTAACAAAAGTAAGTAGTGATATAATAAAAATTTCAGCATTAAATAAAACGGGTATTGAGAAAATATATGATAAAATAACTGAATTATTTAATTTAAATGAAATTAATTTAGATCAAGATATAGTAATTACAAATTTAAGACATAAAAATTTAATAACAAAAGCAATAAAAAGTGTAAGAAAAGCAAAAGAAACAATGGAACAAGATATGCCTTTAGATATAATTGCTATATTTATAAAAGACATTTTAGAAGATTTAGGAAATATAACAGGAGAAGTTGTAACAGAAGATATAATAAATGAAATCTTTTCTAAATTCTGTTTAGGTAAATAAAACGAACGAGAATCAAAAATAAGCAAAAAACAACAATTATATATGAAATTATATTAAAAAGATATAAAAATTGTTTTAAATTGATTTTAAAGAAAAATAAAACATATAAAAAATACAATTTAAAAAGATAAAAAAAGAGAAGTCGAAAAAATATAAAAGTAAACAAAAATTAAAGTGTTCGCGTTACATAACACTTGTTGCTATATGTAAAATTAAACAAAAGTATTCGACAAAATTCGACAAACATACAAATAATAGGGAAAATATTAGGGAGAAGGCGCTCGACAAGTGTCGACAAAAACTAATTTGTTAAAATTAATAAAGTACATCAAAAGTGCTACTTTTCTTTTCATAAGGAATTTAAAAACAAGCAACAAAACCCGGAAACCCAACTGGCACAAGCGATACAGAGGCGAACAAAAAATGAAAGAAGTGTGAACAATGAAGTTAAATAAAGGAGAATATTTTGCAGGAGATTATGATGTTGCTGTAATAGGTGCAGGACATGCTGGATGTGAAGCTGGTTTAGCAGCAGCAAGACTTGGCAAAAAAACATTAATATTTTCTATAAGTTTAGAGGCAATAGCAAATATGCCTTGTAATCCACATATAGGAGGAAGTTCAAAAGGACATTTAGTAAGAGAAATAGATGCCCTTGGTGGAGAAATGGGTAAAAACATTGATAAAACAATGATACAAATCAAAATGTTAAATACTTCAAAAGGGCCAGCAGTACACTCATTGAGAGCCCAAGCTGATAGAAAAAAATACCAAGCAGAAATGAAACATACATTGGAAAAGCAAGTTAACTTAGAAGTAAAACAAGCTGAAATTACAAAAATATTTGTGGAAAATGGCAGTGTTAAGGGAATACAGACAGATATAGGTGCAATATATAATGTCAAAACAGTAATAGTTGCTACTGGAACATATTTAAAAGGAAAAATATTCATAGGTGAATATTCTAAAGAAAGTGGTCCAGATGGTGTTGCAGCAGCAAATAAATTATCTGATTGTTTAAAAGAATTAGGTATTGAACTTGTTAGGTTTAAAACAGGAACACCTGCTAGAATAAATAGAAGAAGTATTGATTTTAGTAAAATGGAAGTACAAAAAGGTGATAATGGAATAGAAGCTTTTTCATTTGAAAATGAACCTAGAAATTTTGAACAGGTTGATTGTTATTTAACATACACAAATGAAAAAACACACGAAATAATTAGAAAAAATTTAGATAGATCACCTTTGTTTGCAGGTATGATAGAAGGAACAGGGCCTAGATATTGCCCTTCTATAGAAGATAAAGTAGTTAGATTTAGTGATAAACCACGTCATCAAGCTTTTGTTGAGCCAGTAGGTCTAGATACTGAAGAAATGTATATACAAGGGATGAGTTCTTCACTTCCAGAAGATGTACAAATTGCCCTATATCATACAATACCAGGTTTGGAAAATGCAGAGTTTACAAGACCAGCTTATGCAATAGAATATGATTGTATAGATCCTTCAAACTTAAAACTTTCTCTTGAGTACAAGGGGATAGAAGGCTTATTTATGGCGGGACAAATAAATGGAACATCTGGATATGAAGAAGCAGCTGCACAAGGGCTAATTGCAGGAATAAATGCGACAAGGAAAATTGATAATAAAGAACCAATAATACTAGATAGAAGCCAGGCGTATATAGGTGTTCTTATTGATGATATTGTTACTAAAGGAACTAATGAACCATATAGAATGATGACATCTAGAGCAGAATATAGACTACTTTTAAGGCAAGATAATGCAGATTTAAGATTAACACCAATAGGACACAAAGTAGGTTTGATATCAGATGAAAGATATGAAAGATTTTTAAAAAAGAAAGAAAATATAAAAAAAGAAATAGAAAGATTAAAAAAACAAGTAGTAAAACCAGAAGAAAAAGTAAATGAATTACTAGAAAGAGCAGGAACTACAAGGCTTACAAATGGTACAAAATTAAGTGAATTACTAAAAAGAACAGAATTAAATTATGAGATGTTATCTAAAATAGATGAAAATAGACCAGAACTTACAAGACAAGAAAAAGAAGAAGTAGAAATACAGATAAAATATGAAGGA
>CALYBF010000052.1 GCA_944393755.1 uncultured Clostridia bacterium
ATTTTTACCATTAACAATTCTGTATTTTATAGAACTTAATATATGGTAAATTTTTCTAATTACTTTATAAATAAAACTATCTTTTTTTATAAATCTTTTAACAAAATTTTTAAGTTTTTGCATAAAAAATACCTTCCTATATTTCTAAAAATTGTTCTATATTTTGTTTAACTTTTTTATTATATTCTTCTTTCCATTTTTTATATTCTTCAATAACGATTTTTTTATTATTTAAGCACTTTTCTACTATTTTACCATTTTCTATTGGGTTATCTTCTGTTTTCGTTACAATATATTTATTTAATATTTCATTATCATCAAATAAATCTGATGTATTACCAATTATACAAGGAATACCTAGTTCCATACTTATAAAAAATACTGGATGGAAATATTCTGTAAAAGATAAAGAAATATTAATATCATTTTTAATAACTTTATTAATTAATTCATCTTCATTAATATTTTCTATTTTATCAACAGTACTTTTAATTTCCATTGTATTTAAGAAATCTGTCATTCTTTCATCTAATTCATTATAATTAATATTTGAATTATCAACCATTTTTCCAATGCATAGTTGGTTAAATATATTTTTATCCCAAGTATAATTTAAAGGATATATACCTATATTTATTAATTTCTCTTCTTTTTGTTCATTTACTACTTCTTCTCTGCTTTTTATTTTAGTTTTCTTCTCTTCTTTTAAAATATAATTTTCCATTAAATATGAACATTTATATCCTAAACTTTTATAAACTTCATATTGTCCTTTTCTTAAAAACGCAATCTCATCAATTTTTCCTTCTTTTGATAATTCTAATAATCTAAAGAAATTATTTCTTTCATATTCATAATATAAAAGGCTGTCTAATGTATTGCAAATTACTTTTACTTTTATATTTTTTTCATATAAATATTCAACTAGCTTGTCCCAACCAATTTCTAAACCGCTAAAAATAATTTGTTCTGCTCCATTTTTTATTTCTTCATCTATTATCTTTATATTATTTTTATAGTCAAAGTCAGTCCAACCTAAATTTATCTCTCTTGTATTTTCAAACATATTTGTAATACATATATTATCTTCCTTCTTTTTATCACCATATAGCAAAATATATTTTTTCATTAAAAATATTTTCCTTTCTAATTTCCTTTTTTTAATATTTTTCTTACAAATGCTTTAAAGTTCAATATTATATTCATATAACCTAAATTATTGTATACAATAAAAGCTTCTTTCCAACTTTCATTTCTTAATATATTTCTACATTTAAATATATTTAATTTTTGAATACCTTTTAACTTGTCATCTTTTTCTACATATTCAGCAGTTCCAAAAGTATCATTAAATACCATACTATAATATGCTTCTATTAATTCTTTGCTTGGATCTGTTTTTATTCTTTTTATTAAATCATATACATATCCTTTTGTTTCTTCTGCTTCATATGGATGATATTTCATATATTCATTAATTACTTTTGCACCTTCAAACATACCTTCTTGCATTGGTTTTATATATTTTTTTACTATATCTGTTTCTTCTTCCTTGGCTCTTCTTATTGCCTTTCCTTCTTTGTAACCTGTTACACTTCCTGTTCCCGGGTTGTATATCCACTCTAATAATGTAATCATACTTGCAACTTCATTGTCTCTTATGTTTTTATCATTTAAATAACTTATTTTATATGTATTTTTTGGTTGTAAATTATAATAATCATATAATGTAAGATAATATCCACCTATTTTCTTGTTTGTAAAAATATGTGCTAAATTATCTTGAATAGTACCTCTCCATCCTATATCTACCATAAACATTGCTTTTTCATCATTTACTATATTTTTAGATTTTTCAAAATATTCAAGTAGTTCTTCTTTCTTTATTTTTAACTCTTTATTTACATCTTCTACAAATTCTTTATCTTCAAACAATTCTTGTACTTTTACATCAAACCAAGGACATAATATTTTTTCTTCAATATCAATATTGTATTTATCCATATATTTTTGATATGGTTTTATATCTATTGCTAAAGTCTTAAATAGAGCTTTCATACTTTGCTCTCTATATTGAGACCATAATCTTAATAATTCCATAATAGACATCTCTTTTAATGAAGCTGAAAATGTTCCCATCCTACTAACTTCTATAATATCACAATCTGGTAATTCTACACCAAATGGGTTATCATCTTTTATTATTTGATGAATTTTTATAAAAGTTTCCCCTTCTCTTGTTGCATAATATACATTATCTATATTGTTCTTAATTGCATATTCAACAATAGAATATCCAAAGAAATATAGTAGTGGTGCTAATTCTACACCAGTATTAAATAATTTTTCTTCTTTGGTTTTTCCTTGTTTTTTTACATTTGATAAATCAAATTCAAATTTTCTTCCTTTTTCTGGCACAAAATTAAATTCTTGTTTTGTTGTTTTTATAGTTTTGATTCCTAAACTATTTGCCATTTCTATATCTGAATATTGGTTATCACCTACATGTATATGTTCTTCTGGTTTTATTCCTAATTCTTCTTCCGCTTTTTTATATAAATTACCTGTTCTTTTATTTAATAAATAATCTGCTGAGCTATATATTTTTTCTATTTTTACAGGCAAGTTTAAATAATCTAATAATTCTTTTAAACTATTAGAATCCATATAAAAGTCTGAAATACAATACATTTTTAAATCTTTATATTTTTCAAATATAGGTAATATTTCAGGATTAATATATATCACTCTTTTTTCTTGTTCAATTTCTTCTCTTAATAATTCTTCTTCTATATCTAATTTTTCTTCAAAAATTTTGTCTTCTAGAATTTTAAATACATCTAAAATTCTACACTCTTCGTCAAAACCATTTTCTTTATTTTTCTTACACTCTTCGGCTTCTATCTCGTCTCTTGTTTTTAATATTTCATATATATTTTTATATTTTTCTTTTAATTTCTTTTCATATTTTAATACTATATATCTTGCAGTTGCAAGCTTTACTTCCTCTGGATGACATTTTCTTTTTATTATTGTATCCCAAATATCAAAACTAATAATTTTTGGCATTATTCTTCAACCTTTCTTATTTTTTTATTGATTTTATCATTTATTACTAATAATATCAAGTAAAAATATAAATTTCACATTTATAAAACAAAGAAGACCCTATTAAAGAGCCTTCCTTGTTTGTGGAATACTACATTACATGCTCCATATAAAAATATGGACGAACATAAGCAGTAATGATACTGCCATCTAGCTTGTGATATCTCACAAACTCCTTAGAATCTTCGTTGCCTACAGTTACAGCAAAGCCTTCTTCTAGCGTCTTAGAATCAGACACCCAATAGTCAAAAGACCTTGTATGCCTTGGAAGCTTGTCCTCTTTAGTTCCAATAAGCTCGTCAACTTCTTCAGTGAGCCTAGAAAGTCGTGGAACAAAATCTTCCATTCCTTGTACATGTCTTCCTATAACCTTTCCAGAAAGGTCAGAAAGTAGAGCACATCTGCATGCAAATGTTGGTAAATCAAAAAATGTATGCATCATATCTCCTATAATCTTTTCCAGATTAGAGATATAACTTGCTTCAAGCTTCATCTCTAGCCGGAAAAAATTCTTTGGATATGGAGCATACCACATTCTGATTCTTCCATTATCAGAATCTATTTCTAGAACTTCTGCTCTAAACCTAACAGACCGCTTAAGGTTAGAGCTACTAAAAACCTGCTCCTCACACCCACTTAGAGTTTCAGGTACTAGATATTCCCTTCTTTCTTCTGGACTTCTTAAGTCTATGTGATGCTTAAACTTTCTTCTTTCTCCATTTTCAATTGTAACAATTCGCATAACAAATCCTTTCTCTTAGGATGTAGTTTCCACAATTTATGCTAATGTAGTTAATACTACATATGTAATATATTAACATATTTTACATAATATTTCAAGAAAAAAGTAGTATAATTGTTCAGGTCTACCTTTAGTATTTATTATGATAGCATCTTTAAGACATTTATTTTAAATTACATAACATATAATACTATACGAAATGAAATATTTTCACTAGCTTCTCCATTGTTTCTTTGACGCTTAAAAGCTGAAATAGAATCATTATTTTGTACGCCTATATATATCATAAATATCCAATTCCTTACCACTTGTCAATACTCCAATATCTACTTCTAATTTGAAATTACAAATGTTTTTTTAAAAAATAAAGAAATTAAAATTAAAGTAATTTAAGACTAACTTATTTACTCATAATTCTATTATTTAAAACATAACATTTTAAAGTAAAGGAGAAATTATGAAACCAAGTTTTTATGTTTTAAAATTAAAAAGAAGTATTTTACCATTAATTTTTTTAACATTTACTTTTTGCTTAGTAATATTTTCAAGTAGTAACCTTCAAGCAGTAAAATCTGGACTTACTTTATGGGCAAATTCAGTTGTTCCTTCACTTTTCCCATTTTTTGTTGCAACTGAAATACTAATGAATACTAATATTATAAATGTTTTTGGGAAACTTCTAAATAGTTATATGAAGCCTTTATTTAATATACGAGGAGAAGGTTCTTTTGCTTTTATTATGGGCATTATTAGTGGTTACCCAGTAGGTGCTAAAATAGCAAGTGAATTTAGAAAAAATAATATATGTAGTAAAGAAGAGTGTGAAAGATTACTTAGTTTTACTAATAATTCAGGTCCTCTTTTTATAATTGGCACTGTTGGTATTTTAATGTATGGTAGTACTATAATTGGTTTGCTTCTTTTTATTACACATATTTTAGCAGGAATAAGTGTTGGAATTATCTTTAGATTTTGGAAAAGAGATACAAACTCTAATTTATCTTTTTCAAAAAGAAACGTGGAATACAAAACAGTATCTTTTTCAAATTTAGGAGAAGTTTTATCAAAAAGTATAACAAATAGTATTTCTACTATTTTTTTAATTGGTGGTTTTGTTGTTATATTTTCTTGTGTAATTTCTATATTAAAAGCAAGTGGAGTTTTAAATATTTTTACTTCTTTTATCTCTCCCATTTTTAACACTTTTAATATAGATACATCATTTATCTCTCCACTTATTTGTGGTTTTTTAGAAATCACAAATGGGATAAATTCTATCTCTCAAATTGCTTGTAAAAAACTTTCTATAAATTTAATTTTAACTGCATTTTTACTTGGTTTTGGTGGTTTATCTGTTTTTTTACAAGTTTTAAGTATTACTTCAAAAACTGATTTATCGATTAAACCATATATTTATGGTAAGCTTTTACAAGGAATATTTGCTAGTTTTTATACATATATTTTTATTAACATTATACCTTTTTTTAATTTTGATATATAGGAGTGATTAGTTTGGAAAGAGATTTTTATAACAATTTTAATTCTAATTTTACAGATTATGGTCAAAACATTGATGACCCTATGTTTAACCCTATTATGCAATATGAACAAGCTTTTTATTATTACAAATACCTTTGTATGCAAATGGACTATAAAATCAAGTGTAAAGAATTTGAAAAATTATCAAATAACCAAGAAAATAAGAGTGGTAGAAGAATAGAATAATTTACTTTTTAGAAAAAATATGTTATAATTGTTTTACGTTGTATACGTTTCTAGTTTTTGGAGGTTTTACAATGAAGGTAAAAGTAGCTTTTCTTATGGCTAGTGGTGCAGTCTTTACATTTGTAAGTTTGATTATTTATCGGGCAGGATTTTTGGAAGGATATAAGACTGGTTACACTAACCAAGCTGAAGTTTCATCAAGAAGAACTGAGCATTAAAAAACTTCCAAGAAAAGGGGTTTAATAACAAATGTTACAAAACCTAATTTTTGTATTTTGTGTTTTTATTTTCATATTGATAGTAGGCATTATTATAGCCCATGGAGAAGGCTACAAAAGTGGCTACAAAAGTGGCTACATAAGTGGCTACGAAACTGGCTATAAAAGATGCTATAAATACGATAATATTACTGATATGGATATTTAACAAAATACATTTAAGGGAAGAAGTTTTGGCTTCTTCCCTTCTTTTATATTTAGCTTTAATTTAATAAATTTATCTTAAAAAGAAATATGCAAGTACTACTATTCCAAGTATTATTCTATAATATCCAAATATTTTAAAATTATGTTTTTTAATATAATTCATTAAAAATTTAATAATTGCAACAGAAACCAAAAATGAAACTAGCATACCTACAAGTAATACAGCTATTTCTAAACTTGTAAAAGAAAAACCAAATTTAACAAGTTTTAAAAGGCTTGCTCCAAGCATAGTTGGAATAGCTAAATAAAATGTAAATTCTGCTGCATTTGGTCTAGATAAACCTATTAACAACCCACCAATAATTGTTGCACCTGAACGTGATGTTCCAGGAAATATTGCAGCTAACAACTGGAATATTCCAATTATAAAAGCATCTTTATATGTAATATCTTTGCTTGTTTCTTTTAAATTTGCTTTTCTTTTTTTATTCCAGTTTTCTATTACAATAAATGCAATACCAAAAACAATTAAAGCTATTGCTATACAAACTGGGTTATAAAATAAAGCTTCAAAAACTTCATCAAATAAAAGACCAATAATAGCTGCAGGTATACAACCAACTAATATCTTTCCCCATAAATTCATTATGTCTTTATTTAAAAAAGATAAAATTCCTTGTCTTTTTATTGCCTTTTCTTTGTTTTTAGTAAAAGGCCATATATTTTTAAAATATAGAAGTACAACAGCTAAGATTGCTCCAAATTGTA
This sequence comes from uncultured Clostridia bacterium, assembly GCA_944393755.1. GTDB lineage: Bacteria > Bacillota > Clostridia > TANB77 > CAG-508 > CAG-269. The sequence continues at coordinate 6,769 of CALYBF010000052.1, forward strand.
TAACAACCTGGAACATACTCCAAAAACCTTCTGATACTCCATTAAATTTTATAAATTCTTCTGCTAAAATTAGATGTCCTGTACTACTAATTGGTAGCCATTCTGTAATTCCTTCTATAATTCCAAATACTCCTGATTTTAAAAGTTCTATTAACATCTTTATTCTTCCTTCCTTAGTTTATTTTTTATATACTTCTTTTAATATATTATATATTGTATCTTTAATAAATTCCGCCGTTGTAAGAGGTGCAACTTTTCCGTGGTAAAGCTAAAGCCCAAATAAGTTTTAAATTTCTTTCCTTTGCTTCCTTCTTATCAATTCCACCTGGGTTTGATGCTAAATCAATTAATAAACAGTCTTCTCTTACATATTGCAATTTTTCTTTATTTAATATCAAATGTGGCACTGTATTTATTATAATATCAAATTCTGTTAAGTTCTCGCCTATTGTATTTATATTTGTTTCATTATGCCCATATGCTCTTATCCAAGCTAAATCTTCATCTTTTCTTGCAGCACAAGTAACTTTTGCAGCTAACCCTGCCATCTTTCTTGCTAATACTTTTCCGATTCTTCCAAAACCTAATATCAATACTTTGCTTCCGTGAATTATTCTACTAGTATTTGCAATTGCTATTTCTATTGTACCTTCTGCAGTTGATACAGTATTTAAAACTGCAAGTTCTTCTCTTTTCATAATATCTATTATTTCTACATATTCATCATTTGTTAAATTATATACTTCTGGCATAATACTTCCTGCAATTAAAATTTTACCATCTAGATAATGGATAAATTCTCTTATAGAAATTTCATTATCACTAAATGGCGAATTAATATTTACACCGTTACTAGAAAAAGGAATTGGTCCTATCACAATTTCTACATCTTTTGAAATTGCTTTACTTATTTTTTCCGAGAAAATAATATTATTATATCCTTTTAATTCTTCTGCTTTTTCTAAACCAAAAGTATAAACTTTATTTCCATCATCTGCAAGCATCTTTGCGAGTTTAATTATTCTTAAATCTCCACCTATTATAGCAAAATTTGTACTCATAAAATCTCCTCCCAATACTTATTATATTGTTTTTTTGAAATTTTATGAGTTAATTTCTAATCTTGTCTTTCTTTTCCAATATTTTGCTCAATATCTTTTTTAATTTCTTCTTTTTGTTTTTCTTTATAATTTCTATTTAATAAATCAATATCATTATACCCTAAATGTCTTGTTATCTCAGCCATTTCTTCTAGATGTTCTTTGACTTTAGTTTCTTTTTTAGATAAACGTCTTTCATTTTCTTTTTCTTCTCTATTTTCTAAATTAAATGGTATCGAAATTTTAGCCATTATAGGTATAAAAATTGGATCTTTTTTTACTTTTTCAACTATTTTTTTACTATCTATATCAATTGCTAAATTAACATATTTTATTGCTGTTTCTTTATCATTTTCTATTAAAGCAATTTTTGATAATTCATAATAACTATCTGCAGATAATTCTTCTTCATTTACAGCTTCTAAAAATTTCTTTTTAGCTTCTTCTATTTCTTTATAAATAAGAGCAATTTCTGCCAAATCATATTTTAACACATATGCTAAGGTATTAATTTCAGCAGCCTTTTCATAAGCAATCTTTGCACTTTGGAAATCATTAAGCATTGTATATGCAATTCCTAAATTATAATTTATATCATAGCTGTATGGGTTATATTTTAAAGCTTCTTGGTATACGTTTACAGCTTCTTTATACATTTCAGTATCTATTAAAATTTCACCAAGTAATATACTTGCATTATAATTATCTGGTTTTTTACTTAATAAATTTGAAAGCATTTCTGCCGCTTCTTGTTTTTTATCTAAACCGTTTAATAATTCAGCAACTTTATAATATGAATCATAATCTTGTTTATTAATATCTATTGCTTGTACATATTCATCAATCGCTTTCCTCATACCGCCTTCTTTTTCGTAAATTTGTGCTAAAAGCTTATGTGCATTATAACTATTTTTATTTTTATCTAATAAATTAAGTAATGCTTCTTTTGCTTTTTTATTGTCTTTAAATAAAAGACATATTTTTGCTTTTCCTAAATTAATTATTTCATATAAATATATATTTTGTTTTTCTAGTATAATAACTCCTATTGGCAAAATTACTGCTAACAAATATTTTAGAACTTTTAAAATAGCATTTAATTCTATATCAAATAATACTTCTAAAAAGTTTAATGCAATTCCAATTGCCTCTAATACTAAAATTACTACATATGTGGTATCATTTTTCTTTATCATTCTAAAAAACATATATACAAATATAGCAAACGAAATAAATATAAATAATAATTGTTCTACTAGCATTTTTATTTCTCCTTTTATATTTTACGTTTTTATTTTATTTCATTTTTTATCTTTTGTCTAGTTATTTATATATTGTTTGGTAAATTTCATAATTTCTTAATATTTTTCTTACATAATTGTTAGTTTCCTTATATGGTATATTTTCAATATCGCTACCATCACTTTTTATTATACCTTTATCTATCCAATTATCAACAGTTCCAATACCTGCATTATATGCCGCAACTGCAACTTCTACATTTTTATATTGTTCAAGTAAAACTGATAAATATTTAGTTCCTATATTTATATTATTATTTACTTTTGCAATTGATTCTTTTACATTTTCAAAATCTATATTTATATCATATTTAGTTGCAATATCTTCTGCTGTATCTTCCATTATTTGCATTAAACCAATTGCACTTTTATG
>CALYBF010000053.1 GCA_944393755.1 uncultured Clostridia bacterium
AATTTTCGCAAGTAGTTTTTGGTAAAAATTTATTTTTTATTTAACTTTAAAACAATTTGCTTTACTTTCCTAGTATAAAATAAAATACAATATAATTGTAATATAATATAAATTTTTCAAAGTACACGTAATTGTATAGTTCTTTACGAACAACTATACATAATCAATTGTCTATATTATATCACAATTTAAGGAAATGTAAATTATTTACAATTATATATTTTTCAAATATTTTTCTAACTCTGATAACTTAATCTTTTTAGTTAAGTTAGAAATATACACATCATTTGAATAATTAAAAACTAAAAAAGTAATATTTTTAATAATGACTTTATGTGGTTCAATGTATGTAAGGTTAGTTTTTTCTAATTTTCTAATGCTACCATTTATAAAAATAGGGGTAACTTTAGAAAACTCACATATAAATTTAATTCTCTGTTTTAGACATTCTTCAAATTGTAATTCTTGCTTAATAATCTTCATTTTTTCACACCATCCTTTCGTTTGGATGATTTTAATATTGTTTTTAGGCAACAAAAAAATCAACCAGATTTTATTTTCTGATTGATTTTGTATCAATTCTGTTCTATAAAAGTTCGAACAGAAACATCATTGGTGCGGATGAGAGGACTCGAACCTCCACGCCGTTGGCACTGGTTCCTAAGACCAGCGCGTCTGCCAGTTCCGCCACATCCGCAAATTCACTTGACAATATCTATATTAGCACAAAAAACATCACCTTGTCAAGTAAATTTTGAAAAACTAAAACAAAAAAAGTAAAATTAGCCAAAAGAGAAATTTAAAGTAAACTTCCTGTTTTTTTGCTAATTATAATTTTAATTTTTTCTATATCTTCCACATATGCAACCTGTTCTTCCATTATTTATATTGTTTGGTATAACATTGATTCTTGCTGAAACTCCGTTATTAGAAGTATTACAGTTATTATCACAACTATCATTACAACAATTATTAGAATTTTGCTGATTAGTATTAATTGTTAATAAATCATTATTTGTTCCATTTTGACAAGTGCTAGAAATTGTAAGTAATCCGTTATTATTTTCACAACAATTGTAACTATTTTCCCTTTTACATCTTTCTATTCTTTGTAATAGTCTACAAATTAAATTTACTAAAACTGCTGTTATATAACTAATTAAAGTATATATAATTGTAGCAATTAAAAAGTTTAAATTACCTATAGCAAAAGTAACAATTAAAAATATAGAAAAAATAATTCCTGCAACTAAAGCTGGAGATTTTAATATTTTTTGTAAAGCTATAGAAATAATTATTGTAGCAAGTGGAAGTGCAAAAAATAATAGTAAAACATTCATAACTTTCTCTCCTTTTATGTTTTACTATATTTTATTCATATTTTTTCTTTTTGTTAATATATATAATTATTGTTCATATTCTACTTTAACTAAAAATAGTCCTTGTGGTGCTAGTGTTTTCCCTGCTTTTTGTCTATCTTTAGATTCTATAATATTTTTAATATCTTCTGGCTTTATTTTTCCCAAACCTACATCTACTAAAGTCCCAGAAATTATTCTTACCATATTATATAAAAAACCATTTCCTGTAAGTTCTATCCAAATTCTATTATCTTCTTTTTCAAATACTTCTGCTTTATAGATTGTTCTTACACTGCTTTTACTACTTGTTCCACTAGATTTAAAAGCTTTAAAATCATGTTCTCCTTCAAAATATTTTACTGCCTCTTTCATTTTATTTACATCTAGTTTTTGAGGTATATGTGTTTCTAAGTTTCTATATATACTGCTCCCATATATAGAATTATTTATTACATATCTATATGTTTTTTTCTTACAGCTAAGTCTACTATGGAAATTTTCTTCAACTTCTTCTGCATTTTTTATTCTAATTGCCTTAGTTATATTACTATTTATCGCAATTGGAAATTTATTAATATCTAGATTAGAATTAGTCTTAAAATTTGCAACTTGAGCTAATGCGTGTACACCTCTATCTGTTCTTCCAGATGCCATTAACTCTACTTCTTCTCCTGTTATTCTTTTAATTGCTTCTTCTATAGTTCCTTGGATATTTAGTTTATTAGGCTGTTTTTGCCAACCATTAAAGTCTTTTCCATCATATTCTATTGTTAATTTAATATTTCTCAAAATACCATTCACTCCTAAAATTTAAAAGCCGTTTTATACGACTTTTAATCTTTATTTTCACTATTTTCTTTGTTTTTTTCTTCTTTGCTTTTCTCTTTATTTTGTCTCATTTTTTCTTTTAATTCTTTAAGTTTGTTTTTTCTTTCTTTCTTCTCTACAGCAAATCTTTTTGTTACAATATTACTAATTAATATTTTCTTCAAAACATCTTCTCTTACATCTGCAATTAAAGTTCCGTCTTTTGCAACTGAGATTTTTCCTGTTTCTTCAGATACTACAACAACTATACTGTCAGATTCTTTAGATGCTCCTATTGCCGCTCTATGTCTTGTTCCTAATTCTTTTGCAATATCTTTATCATCAGCAAGTGGAAGTACACAAGCTGCTGCAGCTATTTTATTTCCTGATATTACAACTGCACCATCGTGAAGAGGTGTTTTTGGTACAAATATATTTACCAATAATTGTGGTGAAACTTCTGCATCCATAGGCACTCCAGTTGCAATTATATCTTGTATTTTTATATCTCTTTCTATTACAATTAATGCACCTGTTTTAGTTTTAGCAAGCTCTGTTGCTGCAATTACTATTTTATAAATATCTTCTTTAGTTTTTGTTGCTAAATCTTTATCTATCCCAAAGAATTTTGTAATCTTGTTTGTTCCGAAGTTGTTCTAAAGCACGTCTTAATTCTGGTTGGAATATTACTATAATTGCAATAACACCTAAATTCATTATACCTGTTAATATCCAGTTTAATATTTTTAAATTAAATATTCCACTTAATGCTGTTGCAACTATTAAAAGAACTATTCCTTTTATTAATTGCCAAGCACGTGAACCTTTTACAATTCTAAAAAAACAATATATTAAAAAACATACAATTGTTAAATCTATTATTAAAGTTATAAGTTCAAATGGGTTTGATTGTAATGATTTTATATATGCTACTATATTATCTTTATAGAAATTTTCCCAATTCATACCTAAATCTATTACCATATTTTTCTCCTATTTTTTATTATTACATTAAAGCATATACAAGTGTTATGGCTGTTCCTGCTACCATTAATATTGCTAAAACTCCTGCTGTTACTTTAACAAATATTTGTCCTTTGTCATATCTATTTGTTTTCTTTTCTTGTTTATTTTTTTCTTTTTTCATTATTCTCATTTCCTTTCCTTTTAACCTCACATTATATATTATAGCACACTTTATACATTTTTTAAATAGTTATTTTATCACTTTTATAATTGTTTTTAATTTTTCTTGTTTTTCTTTTCTTATTTTTATTATTTCTTTAATTTTTTCTTTTGCTATTTCTAATTGTTCTGGTTTGTTTATATGTAAATATGCTATAACCTCATCTTTAGAAACTTTATCTCCTACTTTTTTTAGAAGCTCTATTCCTACTGATTTATCTATTTTATCTTCTTTAGTTACTCTTCCTGCTCCTAAATAGCAAGCTAATTTTCCTATTTCTTGTGCATTTATATTATAAATATATCCAGTTTTTTCACTATATACTGGTTCAATATATTTTGTTTCTTCTAAATTATCTATGTCCTCCATATATGTAATATCTCCACCTTGGTTTTTAACTAATTCTAAAAATTTTTTATATGCTTTTCCATTATTTAAATTTTCTTCTAGCATTTTTTTAGCTGTTTCTAAATCTTCTTCCACTCCTGATAATTTTAACATATATGAACCTAAGGCTAATACTACTTGTTTTACATCTTCTAAAATATTTCCTCTTAATGCTTCAATTGCTTCTTTTACTTCTAAAGAATTTCCTACACTTCTTCCTAAAGGTTCGTCCATATTTGTTATTACTGCTACTGTTTCTCTTTTTGCTAATTTTCCTATTTCTATCATTTCTTTTGCAAGCTTTTCGGCTGATTTTAAATCTTTCATAAAAGCTCCACTTCCTACTGTTACATCTAATACAATTTTATCTGCTCCACTTGCTATTTTTTTACTCATTATACTAGATGCAATTAGTGGTATACTTTCTACACAAGCAATACTATCACGCAAGCTATATAACTTTTTATCTGCTGGTGCTAAATTAAGTGTTTGTGAAATCATACTTATTCCTATGTTTTCCACATTTTGTACAAATTTGTTGATATCTATATCTGTTTTATAACCTGGTATTGATTCTAATTTATCTACAGTTCCACCTGTAAAGCCTAGACCTCTTCCAGACATTTTCGCAACTGGAACACCAAAAGACGCAACAAGTGGAAGTAATATTAATGATACTTTATCACCTACTCCACCTGTTGAGTGTTTATCTACTATTGTTTTACCTAATTTACTTAAATCTAATATTTCTCCAGAGTGTGCCATTGAAAGAGTTAAGTTTGTTGTTTCTTCATTTGTCATACCATTAATATATATTGCCATAACTAATGCTGATGCTTGGTAATCTGTTATTTCTCCTTTAGTATAACCATTTACAAAAAACTCTATTTCTTCTTTTGTAAGTTCTTTCTTATCTCTTTTTTTCTCTATAATATCTAATATAGTCATATTTTAAAATTACTCCTTTGTAAAATGTTTCGTAAAACTTTTTCTATGTATTGGGCATAAACCATATTGTTTTATTGCCTCTATATGTTTTGCAGTACCATAACCTTTATTTGATAAAAAACCATACTCAGGGTATATTTCGTCCCATTGTCTCATTATTCTATCTCTTGTTACTTTTGCTAGAATTGACGCTGCTGCTATATTATAACATCTAGCGTCTCCTTTTATTAATGGTTCATATGGTATTCCTCTTGTATTTATATGTTCTAATGCATCTACTAATATTAAATCTGGCTTTATTTCTAAACCGTCTACAACTTCTGTTACCCCTTTTTTGGTTGCATTTAATATATTTATTTCATCTATTACGTCTTGGTCTATTACTGCAATTGAATAACTTATCGCTTCTTCCTTAATTACATCATATAATTTTTCTCTTCTTTTTTCTGTTACTTTTTTAGAGTCATTTACAAATTCTATCATTGAATTTTCAGGCATAATCACACCTGCAACAACTACTGGCCCTGCTAATGGTCCACGACCTGCTTCATCTATTCCACATATATTTTTAAAACCTTTATTATATAAATCTTTTTCTATTTCTTTTAATTTTGTTAGTCTTTCTATTTCTTTTTCTTTCATCTCTTCCTCTATTCTTCTATACTATCTATTTCTGTTAATGAATATTTTCCATCATAACCTAAAGTATTATATATTTCTACAGTTGCATTTACATCATCAAATTTTATTAAATATTCTTCTCCTTCTTCTTTTTCCATATCTTCTAAGCCCCAATTTTGCAATGTAGTATCTGTTACTTTATAACACTCTGATACTGGTATTGCTGACGGTGCAGATACTCCGTTTGCTTTTTCTAAACCTGCTCCTTTATATACTTCATTTTCTGCTTGTTCTTTTTTTCCTGCATATTCAGCATCTTCTGGTTTTGTTAACCCTATTTTAAAATTAACTTCTTCTACCAACCCTTTTGCTTTTGCTTCTATTAATAACATATTTGTTCTTAATTCTTCTAGTTTTGCTTTTCTTACAGTATCAGACCCACTATACACTGCTATACTTGCTATTATTAATAGCACAACTACTGTAATTACTAACGCCACTAATGTTACTCCTCTTTCTTTTCTATTCATTTTTCCACCTTTCCTTTATCTAATTTTTCTCAAAAATCCATTTTTTATTTTCCATTATTATATATTTTTACTAAGTTTTTTTCAATAGAAAAAGAAAATAAAAACAAAAAAGAAAACAAAAAATAAGTACAGTAAAATAAGAATATTAATTTTATATTATCATTATATTCTTTATTTCTATTTTTCCAACATTATTTATAACTCCCTCAATAACCACTTTTTCTCCAATTTTAAATTTCTGATAACAAAAGTCTGCCACATTATTATAACCAATAATATTTAAAACATTTTCATCTAACAATTTTAATTTAAATCTTACAACTGATATTTTGTCATTTTTAAAACTTTTATTATCACCTATTACAAAATCAAATTCTATTTTACTTATTATTTTTCCTATTAAAAAACATATATTCATAAGCCCTCCAAAACAAATAATAAATGTAAAATAAGTATATTGGAAATAACAATTATTTCTACTAATACTTATTTTACTATTTTATTTTTACCTAAATTAGGAAGGAATAAATCTCTTTAATACTAATACTTTCACTGTATATATTCCGTAAAATATATAATCTAGAAATTGTATTAGAGTGTGAAACGGAAGGAATTGTTGCTGTTAGCATTGCCATTGTTGTTGTTACGGTTCGAAGCTGAATTGCTATTGTTGTAATTGCCTCCCCTATTGACAAACGGATTGTTGTCGTTGTAAGAGTTTCTGATTTATCCCTAGTTTTATTTCTTCTTTTTCACTATTAAAATCATAAATTATAAAACTATACCCAGTTTCTATTAATAAACCTGTATATTTTTCTAAGGCATTAATTGGAAAACCTACTTTACAAAGTCCTGTTTTCATACAACTAAGTTTTAACCCTAATAGTTTGTTTAAAGCTATTGCATCATTTCCTATTGCTGTATAGAAGTTTCCATTATTACATAAAACTATTCTACCAGTATTTCTCTCTTTTAATATTTCTAACATCTCACAAAAGCTCATATTATCACCACCTTGTATAAATTATACTATTTTTAGTAACCTTTTTTGCGCTTGAAAAGTGCAAAAAAGGCCACGCAAGTGGCTTATGCGCAAGGTAGAAAATTTTTCATCTGCCTAAAGACAGATAAAAAATTTTCTACAAAGCGTATCTCCAATTCGCTTTGACCTATTTCATAAAAATCTATTTTTTTCTGGTATTCTATATTTTTAAATAAACGACTTTAGCTTTCAGTACTACATTACATAAAGTGTGAAACGGAAGGAAATGTCGATGCTGGCATGGCCATAGTCGTAGTAACGGCCGGAAGCTGAAGAGCTATTGTAGTAAGTGCCTCCCCTATTAACAAACGGAGAGGCGTCGTAGGAAGAGTTTTTTTCAGCTACATATTCAGGATAATTTCCTTCTAAATCAAATATATTACATACTCTATCTGCAACATTATGTCCTGATGTAGCTTCTGAACCTTTATGTCTACTTTTTTTACTTTGTGTTACATTATAAGTTTTATCTGTATCTGAACTTCCATCTTGTTTTCTATTTACAAATGCCATTGTCATATCCCATTGTATTCCTGAACATAATGCACTTTTTACATTATTGTTATTTACGAATTCCTTTGCTACTGTTTTACAGCCTTTAGTTTCTCCATCATCTTCTACTGCGATATAATTCCATACTGTTGCTCCTTTTCTACTTATTAATTTATTTGTTGTCGTTTCTTTTCCTGCTTCATATCTTGAGATATAAAATCCTCCTGCCTTTCCTTCTCCAACTATCGCTTCTCTTTCTGCATTTTCATTTATTTCTCCTATAACTTCATCTTCTGTTTTTCCTTCTGGTATGCTTAATTCATCTGGTATTGTTGGTTGTATTCCATCTGGTAAATATCCTGTATCTGTATAGGCTGTTGTTGAAATATTTGTATCAGCATAAGTTGTATTTCTTTTATAATCTCCTGTTACTGGTACCCATACAAATTGGTCATATGTTTTTTGCATAGTTTCTACATCTTGCCACTCTTCATCTGTTATTTGTTTATTTGTTATATATATTACAATACCTTGCTCTACATCTTCATATTCTCCCTCTATTTTTGATAAGGATGCTCCTCCTGGTATTGTTAATATTTTTCCACCTATTTGTACTTCTGTATTTGTCTCATAATAATGTCCTGGTTCTGCTTGAACTATTCCTAATGCTTCATTTATTTTCGTTTCATAATCACTTAATATTGCTGCTTCATTTTCTGCCGCTTGTTCTGTCTCTGTTTTTGCTTTTTGTGCTTGACTAAGTATTCCATTTTGTCCTGTTAACATTGCTATTGATACTCCTGCTAGAATTAATAAGACTATAATAGTTATAACAAGTGCAATCAAAGTAATACCTTTGTTTTTTCTGTAATTTAAAATCATAATTTTTTTCTCCTCTCTTTAGTATAATTGTTTCCTTATTTTTCTTATTTATACTTTAATATTTAATAGTTTTTGTTAGTTTTATACGCCATTTATGTTGTGTTGTAGGTTTTAAAAAATAAGAAATAAAATTTCTTTATTAAAAAATTATCTAAAAATAGTATTTCCCTTAACTATTAAACAAAGATATCTAAAACTATTTAATTTTCAAAGTACTCTACTATTTTTTTATAACCTTTTAATAAAAAGATAATATTTGTACAAAATTATTTTACACATAAATAATATTTTTGTAAATACCTTATGGCAAATTTTTTTATTATTAGAAAGTTTTAAAAACTATATTTAATTGATAAGAAAAATGTATTATAATATAAAAAATAAAAATTTTAGAAATTTAATAGGGGGTTAAAATGATTGAGAAAAATTGGGAAAAAGATTCATTAGAAATAATTAAATCTTATGCTGGAAAAATAGAAAAAAATGACTTTTCAAAATCACTTGCATATAGAGATAAAAAATATGTAAAACTGTTTTTTGATGAATTATTTTCTGGTATACAAATAAATAATAACTCATCTTTTTTAGATATAGGCTGTGGAATAGCCTTTTTAATAGACTATCTTAAAGAAAATAATATTATAATAGGAAACTATCTAGGAATTGATTTAGTAAAAGAATTTATAAAATATTGTAAAAAGAAATATGATAATTACAATTTTATAGAAGGCAATTTTATTCTAGATGAAATTAAAATAAAAGAAAAATACGATTATGTGCTAGCAGTTGGAGTATTAGTTTCTAGAACAAGTAATTATAATAAATATCTATTAGAATTCATAAAAAAGATGGTTTGTTGTTCAAATAAATATGTATTATTTAATGTAATTACTAAAATAGATAAAGATTCACAAAATTACTTAAATAAAGATGAAATAGGCGGAATTACATATATTAGTAAAGAAGAATTAATACAAATATTAGAACTAATACCAAATATCACATATACAATTACTGATAAAAAAATTTTTTCTGACTCTGTTGATACTTTTGTACAAATAAAAGTAAAATGATTTTTTATTTATTTTTTTAAAATTTATTTACTTTTTTAGTTAACTAATATAAAATAACAATATACTGGATATAATA
>CALYBF010000054.1 GCA_944393755.1 uncultured Clostridia bacterium
AAATGGTCGTAATTTTATATCTTGTAAATTTTCACCTGTTTCATCATAAGCTTTATCTGCTTCCATATATCTTTTACGTACTTTATTATCTATACTTCTAGAGGCTTTAAATCTAGATGTCATACTTACTCCATAAGAAGGATATCTTTTATTTTGGTAAAACATTATAGTTGCTATTAAATATTTAAAATATTCTCTATATTCAGGGTTATCATATAATTTTTTGTATGAATCTGATTCTTCTTTTATTGCTAAATCTCTAGCAATTTTAAGTTTAGAAGTTTCTAATAAATGATCTTTTGGTATTTGTAAACCTTCTTTAAATTCGTTCATTTGTAATCACTCCATTTACTGTATTTTTCCAAGAGTGATTATAGCACAAATAACTTAAAATGTAAATGATTTTTAATACTTACTTTAAACTATACCATTTGTGGGTATATATGTTTCGTCAGGTGGATATACATATTCATCATTAGGTTTATCTGTAGTTTTAATTTCAGTTACTTTAACAATAGGCATATCGCCGTGATAACTTCCTTTTGTGATTTTTCCTGTTATATTTACCCACGTGTTATCTGAATAATTTTTTGCAGAATCACACTCACAAAGAAAACCAACTATTACACTTTGGTAATTAGATGAAATTATCATGTCTCTTGCTAAAACAAATTGATTATCCTCTAAATCTAAAACACGATATACATATCCTGTAAAACTAATTTCTACACCTACATAATTATCTATATTTTCGTGTACTGCTTTTAAAACATTTGTATAATTACTACTTTCTATTGTATTTACCTTATTAGTTATCTTACCAATATTTTTACTTCCACTAAATATTTTAAATATTACAATTGATAAGATTGTTAATAAAACAATAAACATACATATAAAAAATATTTTAAATAATTTATTTCCATTTACTTTAACATTAAAAACAAACATACAAACGCCTCATTTCGTTTTTATTGATTTTTATTAATATATATGAAAAGTTTTTAGATTTATTACAATAGTAAAAGATTAGATTGATTTTTTAAAGAAAAATTCCATTTATATCACAATGGAAATTTCTTGCTTTTTCAATAATATTATTGTAAAATAATATTGTGAATTAAAAAGAAGAGAGGAAAATCAAAATGTCAAAACCAATAGTAGCATTAATTGGAAAACCAAATGTAGGTAAATCAACATTTTTTAATTATTTAGTAGGTTCTAGAATATCAATTGTAGAAGATACACCAGGTGTTACAAGAGATAGAATATATGCAGAAACAAATTGGAGAGGAAGAGATTTTACTTTAATAGATACAGGTGGAATAGAACCAAATACAGATGATATAATACTTTCTCAAATGAGAGAACAAGCAGATTTAGCAATTAATATGGCAGATGTAATAATATTTCTAACAGACGTAAAACAAGGTGTTACTGCAGCAGATAGAGAAATTTCTATTATGCTAAAAAAATCTAAAAAACCTATTGTACTTGTATGTAACAAAGTAGATAATTTCGAAAGAGATAAAAACGAAGTATATGAATTTTATAATCTAGGAATAGGAGAACCACATCCTTTATCTGCAACAAACGGTTTAGGAATAGGAGATATTTTAGATGCGATTTATGAGAAATTTCCTAAAATTGATGAAGGAGAAGATGATGATAACAAAATAAAAGTAGCATTAATTGGAAAGCCAAATGTAGGAAAATCATCTTTACTAAATAAAATACTCGGAGAAAATAGAAGTATTGTAAGTGATATTGCAGGAACTACAAGAGATGCAATTGATTCTGAATTTGAAAATGAAAATGGCAAATATGTTTTTATTGATACAGCAGGTGTAAGAAAAAAGAGTAAAATAAAAGAAAATATAGAAAAATATAGTATTATGAGGACACTTTTAGCAATCGAAAGATCAGATGTATGTCTAATGATGATAGATGCAGTAGATGGAGTAACAGATCAAGATGCGAAGATTGCAGGAGAAGCACACGAGGCAGGAAAAGGTGTTATAATAGTTGTAAATAAATGGGATGCTGTAGAAAAAGAAACTGGAACATTAGAAAAGTATAAAAAAGAAGTATATCAGAAATTAAAATATTTATCATATGCACCAATTGTATTTATATCAGCTTTAACAGGACAAAGAGTAAATAAATTATTTGATATGATAAATGAAGTAGCAGAAAAAAATGCTTTTAGAATATCTACATCTGTACTAAACCAAGTAATAAATGAAGCAATAGCAATAGTACAACCACCATCAGATAAAGGAAAAAGGCTTAAAATTTATTATGGTACACAAGTGGGTAGTAAACCACCAACATTTGTTATATTTGTAAATGATAAAAAATTATTCCATTTTTCATATGAAAGATATTTAGTAAATCAAATAAGGAAGGAATTTGATTTAACAGGTACACCAATTAGAATAATTGCAAGAGAGAAAAACGAAAAAGAAGCAAAGAAAGAAGGTTATTAAAAATGATAGTATATATTTTAATTGCAATAATTGCGTATTTAATAGGAAGTGTAAATTTTTCAGTAATATTAAGTAAAAAATTTGCAGGATTTGATGTAAGAGAAAAAGGAAGCGGAAATGCAGGAACTACAAATATGCTTCGTTCTGTAGGAAAAAAAGCAGCTGCAATTACTCTTATATGTGATATATTAAAAGGAGTAGTTGCAATTGGAATTGCAATTTTACTTGGATATATTCCAGATATGAATAAAGAATTATTATTACAAATAGCAGGGGTAGCAGTTATACTTGGACATACTTTTCCAGTATTCTTTGGATTTAAAGGTGGAAAAGGTGTTGCAACATCACTTGGTGTTTTACTTTTAAGTAACTGGCAAATAGGACTTATTTGTTTAGTATTTGCATTAGTATTAATGATATTAACAAGGATGGTATCTGTAGGTTCTTGTGCAGCTGCAATACTTTTCCCTGTACTTACATTATTTATAAATGAACATTATACAGTATTGACTGAAGGAAAATCTGGAAATGTATATTTTATATATAGTGTAATTTTAGCCATTATAGTTTTATTTAATCACAGAGAAAACATAAAAAGATTATTAAATGGAACAGAAAATAAAATAAGTTTTAATAAATAAAATGAAGAATATGTATATTTTATTAGAGAATATAATAGAAGTAGAAATAATTGCATATGTTAAACAAAGGAGATAGATATAAGATGAAAAATATAGCAGTAATAGGAAGTGGCAGTTGGGGAGTAGCACTTTCAGTATATTTAGCAAATATAGGATGTAATGTTAAAGTATGGTCTTTTGAAGAAGAAGAAAAAGATATAATAAATAATGAAAAAAGATGTAAATTTTTAAAAGATGCAGTAATACCAGATAATGTAAAATGTTATACAAATTTTAAAGATGTAATTGAAGATTCAGAAATAATTCTTCACGTAACACCTTCAAAATTTACAAGAGAAATATTTAAACAATATAAAGAATATGTAGGAAATAGACCAATTATAATTTGTTCTAAAGGTTTTGAAAAAGATAGTTTAAAAACTTTAGATGAAGTAATTTTAGAAGAAAAACCAGATGCAAAAGTAGGCGTTTTATCTGGTCCTAGCCATGCAGAAGAAGTTGTATTTTTAATTCCCACAGTTTTAGTTATAGCATCACACAATGAAGAAGTCTTAAAAGTTGTACAAGATACTTTTATGTCAGAAAATATGAGAATATATACATCAGATGATGTAAAAGGAGTAGAATTAGGAGGAGCTTTAAAAAATATAATAGCATTTTGTGCTGGTGTTGCAGCAGGTATAGGACTTGGAGATAATAGCTTTGCAGCATTAGTAACAAGAGGCTTGGGAGAAATCTCAAGGCTTGGAATAAAGCTTCGGAGGAAAAAGAGAAACTTTTTATGGTTTAAGTGGTTTAGGAGATTTAATGGTTACTTGTCTTAGTGAACATAGTAGAAATAGAAGAGCAGGTAAATTAATAGGACAAGGAAAAACTTTAGATGAAGCAAGAAAAGAAGTTGGTATGGTAATTGAAAGCATAGATAATATAGATGTAGCATATGAGCTTGGTAAAATAAATAATGTTTATATGCCAATTACTGAAACTGTTTATAATGTTATTTATAATGGTCTAAAACCAGAAGAAGCAGTAAAAGAATTGATGACAAAAGAAAAAAAAGGAGAATTAGAGTAAATTACATAAATTTTGGTTATAATATCTAAAAAAGAAAGGGTTGAATAGATATGGAATTTTTAGATAAGTTAGGTAAAAAAGCTAGTGAGGCATATAAAATAACAGCTGATAAAACAGGTAAACTAGCAAAAGAAACAAAGTTAAAATTTAAAATAGGAGACTTAAGAACTAAAATTAGTGATTTATATGAAGAAATAGGTAAAAAAGTATATGAAGCACATATTAGAGAAGATGAAGAGGAAAAAGATGGTATAAAAGAAGAACTTAAAAGTTTATGTGTAAAAATTGATGTGTTAAGTGATGAAATAGAAGATTTATTAAAACAATGTTTAGAATTAAAGGATAGAAAACAATGTAAAAATTGTTATACAGAAATGGATAAAGAATATGAATATTGTCCAAAATGTGGAGCAAAACAAGATGATGACGAAGAAAGTAGAGAAGTAATAGAAAAAGTAAATAATGAAGAAAAAGAACAAGAAGAAAATAATAATGATAATTCTAAAAATTTAGAAAAAACAATAACAGTAGAATCAAATGTAGAAAATAATGATAAAGACGAAGAAGAGGAATAAAATGAAAATTGTAGTACAAAGAGTAAAAGAAGCAAAAGTAGAAGTAGAAGGAAATGTAGTTGGTAAAATTGATAAAGGTTTTCTAGTATTATTAGGAGTAACACATAAAGATACTAAAGAACAAGCAGATTATTTGGCTAAAAAACTATGTAAATTACGTGTTTTTAGAGATGAAAATGATAAGATGAATTTAAGCTTAAAAGATGTAGGCGGAAAACTTTTAATAGTTTCCCAATTTACACTTTATGCAGATTGTAGCGAAGGAAATAGACCTTCATTTGTTGAAGCAGCAAAACCAGAACATGCAGAAGAATTATATGATTATTTTTGTAATAAATGTGAAAACGAATATGGTATAGAAGTAGAAAAAGGTATATTTGGTGCAGATATGAAAGTTAGCCTATTAAACGACGGACCTGTAACAATAATCATAGAAAAATAATTAATAAGGATATCTTTCATATAAATATCTAATAATATTATCAGCATTGTTAGGAGAAACACAAATAAAAATGTCTTTATCTAAAGATATCCACATTTTTATATTAAAATCTTCAATATTATCAATAAAAGTACCGATAATTTCAGCTAACTCTAATGGGTTAGCGTATTTTTTTTGCCAAGAAAGCTTATCATATATTTCTAAGTCAGTATTATAGAATTTACTTAAAAAACTATTTATTTCACCTTTTTCATTACTATATAAATTAACACTTGCTTGCACCTTTTTTCTCCTTAATTTTTTTATTTTTTCTTTATTATTAGTATTAAAAATAGAAAAGATTTTATACTAAGAATAAAGTAAATTAAAAATGTAAATACTAGAAAAAATAGATAAAAAAGGAGCTGTTATTTTGAAAAAATATAAAAAATTTTTGTTTTTCTTTTTAATTTTGGTAATTATAATATTAAGTTTTTTTCTATATAATTCTATAAGCAATGAAAATAAAGATGATGGTAAAGAAAAAGCTTTATCTGAAATAGAATATTTAGAAAATAAGTTAGAATTATTATTTAATAAATTAAACAATATTGAAAATAATAATTATAGCTTATCTGTTAAAAAAATAGAAGAAAGTTCTAGTAGCCAAAGTGGTAGTGAAAATAATAATGAAAATAGTGGAGAAAGCAGTGGAAGTAGTGAAGAACAAAGTAATAGTAGTAATAGCGAAGAAGAATCTGGAAATAGTTCTAATTCTAGTAGTGATAGTAAAGGTAATGATGGAAATAATGAAGAATATAATTTAGAACAAAGTGGAATTTTAACAAACAATAATAATAATATTGATTGGAAAAGTATTAAATTAGAAGTAGAAAGTCTATATTCTGAAGTTGCTACAATAACTTTAGATTTATATAGTTTGGGAATAAGTAGGGAAGATGTTTTAGGTTTTAACCAAGAATTAGATGATTTAACTATTTCTGTCAAAGAAGAAAATAAAGAAAATACATTAAGTAATTTATCAAAATTATATGATTATATTCCTAAATATTTAAAAAGTGTAACAAATGATGAGATTTTTATTGGTAAAATAGATACTAAAAACAATCTTTTTAAAGCTTATAGTATTTTAGATACTAAAAATTGGCAAGAAATTGGTAATAATGTAACTAATACTATTAATAGTTTTTCTAATAATTTGTTAAATAAAGAAACAGACAAACAATATATTATAAATAAGATTTATATAATGTTAAATGAATTACAATCTGCAGTAAATAAACAAGATGATTCTATTTTTCTTATTAAATATAAAAATATTTTAGAAGAGATTGATAATTTGTAAAATAAGTTTCAATTATGACATCGTGAACTGTTGATTTACAGCTTGCTTTTGTGTTATAATTATTTTGTGAGTAAATTGAATAGTCGCTGGTAAATTTCGAAAGGAATTACGAGAGGAAAGTCCGGGCTCCATAGAGCAAAGATGCTAGATAACGTCTAGTGAGGGTAACCTTAAGGAAAGTGCAACAGAAAATAACCGCCTAAGAAATTAGGTAAGGGTGAAAAGGTGAGGTAAGAGCTTACCGCCATTATAGTGATATAATGGGTCAATGTAAACCCCATCTGGAGCAACACCTAAATTAGAAGATTAAGCCTGCTCGGCGACTTCTTACTTGTGTGGCTTGAGGTAAGTAGCAATACTTATCCTAGATAAATGACTATTTTAAAAGACAGAACCCGGCTTATAGATTTACTTGCTCCTTTTTAATAATTTTTTTTCGTAGGAATAGCTTTTTTTAGCTATTCCTATTTTTCTAAATTTCTTGATTTTAAAAAATTACTGTTATATAATGAAGGTGTTTAGGAGAGTGATTTTATATGGAAAAAATAGAATTTTTAGCAACTGATGGAGTAAATTTAACAGGTGTTTTATATAGAGGAAAAGAAGAAACTAGTAAAGTAATACTTGCAGTACATGGTATGACAAGTAATTGTTTTAAAAAAAGAGATGATATTATATCAAAAAAAGCAAATGAAAATGGAATAGATTATTTTTGTTTTAATAATAGAGGAAGCGAAATAGTAAAATATATAAGTAAAAGCATAAATGGAAATAAAGAAAAACTTTTAGGTGGAACAGCATATGAAGATGTAATAGATTCATATGAAGATATAGTAGGAGCAATTTTAAAATTAAAAGAATTAGGATATAGTAAAATATATTTACAAGGACACAGCCTTGGTTGTACAAAAATAGTATATACATATAATGAATTGTTATCTGAAGAAGAAAATGATATATTAGAAGTAATAAAAGGAGTAATATTACTTTCTTTAGTAGATATTCCAATGACATTAAAATATTATTTAGGTGATAATTTGGATAAATATATAAGTATAGCAGAAGAAATGGTAGAAAAAAATTCTAAAAATCTAATGCCAAGAGAAGCTTTTATACACCCAATAAGTGCAAAAACATTTTTACGTTATAGCAAAAACAATAAAGAGATAGATTTTGCAGGATATGGAAGAGATAACGAATTAGAAAAATTAAACAATATAAAAGTACCAATATTTATGAGGTGGGGAAATGATAATGAAATGATTATACAAAAGGCAGATGAATTAGTTACAATAGTAAGTAATATCATAACAAACGAAAATAAAGATATAAATTATATAGATGGTGCAGATCATGGTTATCATAAAAAAGAAGAAGTTCTTGCAGATGAAATACTAAATTTTATAAATAAAAATAAATAAAAGGTGGAATTGCTTGTGGCAAATATATTTGATTATATGAATTGGAGAGATATAAGTTTAGAAAAAGTAGAATTTAATGAAATTGATAATCTAATATTATCAAGACTTTCATATTTTCCGTTTGATGGAATTGTAAATGAAAATGAAGAAATAACATTAAAAGAGGCATATGAAAGAACAAAAATACTAGGAACAACAGGAAGAACCCTTCAAGCAGAAGATATAGACTTATATCCTCTCCTTGCAAAAAGTATTAGATTTGGTAAATGTAAATTAACTAAATTTGTAAATAGAATTGAACCAGAAGAAGAAAAACAGTTTTCAGCAATAACAATATTACTTCCAGATGATACTATATATGTATCTTTTAGAGGAACAGATAATACAATAATTGGCTGGAAAGAAGATTTCAATATGAGTTTTAGTGATGTTGTTTCATCACAAATAGATGCTGTAAATTATTTAAATGATGTTGCAAGTATATATAATAATAAATTACGAGTAGGTCGGACATAGTAAAGGTGGAAATTTAGCAGTATATGCTGGAGCTTTTTCAAATGAAAAAGCAAAAAAACAAATAATAGAAATATATAATAATGATGGACCAGGTTTTTCAGATAAAATAATAGAAAATGATGAATATAAGCAAATAATAAATAAAGTACATACATATATTCCGCAAACTTCTGTTATTGGAAGATTACTAAAGCATAAAGAAAAAATCACAATTGTTAAAAGTACAGAAACAGGAATTATGCAACACGACTTATATTCGTGGCAAGTAATGGGAGATAAATTTGTAAAAACTAATATAACTAATGCTAGTAATTTTTTTGATAATACAATTACAAATTGGTTATTAGAAGTATCAAAAGAACAAAGAGAAGAATTTATTGATACAATTTTTGATATATTAAATACCACAAATGTAAAAACAGTAGATGAACTTAGTAGTAAATGGTTTAGAAATGCAATTACAATAATAAAAACCTATAAAAATCTAAATCCAGAAACTAGAAAAATGATAACAAAAACATTTACTACTTTGCTTAGAAGTGGAACAAGTAATATAACTAAAAGGAAATAGTGTAGTGCTTGAAAT
>CALYBF010000055.1 GCA_944393755.1 uncultured Clostridia bacterium
GAGAAGTATTATCTAAAGTACAAAATATGAGAAAAGAAAACGGCTTTGAAGTATTAGATAGAATAAATCTATATGTAGCAGGAACGGAAGGACTAGAAGAAGTAATAAGAAAAAATGAAGAACTAATAAAACATGATACATTAGCAAATAAAGTTATATATCATGAGGAAAGAGACAATTATGTAATAACAAATATAAACGGAGAAAAACTAGACATAGATGTAGAAGTTGTTAAATAATGCGACATTTTGGGGACGGGGCTAAAAATTCTCATTTTTGGTAAAAAATGTAAAAATGCGACAAAAAAGCCACGTTCCTTTTTCGCATTTAGCTATTGAAGTTATAATGATTTTATGATAAAATTGTTTGCAAACTGGTACAAAAGTACCATTTGGAATTGTTACTATAGAATTATAGTAACTAAAAGTAGATTGGAGTAAAAATGCTTAAGCACTATGTCAGATTTGTTGGCAAAAGAGGAAAGCTTACTATCATTGAAATTCCCAAGAGAGATGAAAAATTTGCTATAGAATATGCAAAAACACATAAAGATATTACTCTTTATAGTTTTTTTGATAGAAACGAATTCGTAGCTGAAGACGGAGAACTTCTTTTCGGAGAAAAGAAAAATATTTCTAATTGGGTAAGAGTTAGAAAAAGCCGTTTTCGAGTTAATTCTGGCGAAGCTGGCTGTATTGGATGTATTCTTCCTGGACATCTGATACCAAAAAATCTTTATGATTAGACTAAAAATTAAACTTCAATCAAAAAGAAAATGTTTCTTTCCCCTTGAATTTAAGGGGTTCTTTTTATTAAATCTAAAATATTAAATTTGACAAAATAATTCAAAATGGTATAATAATATATGTCAATTAATAAAAAGAGAGGTAGTAAGATGAGTAAATATTATTTTACATCAGAAAGTGTAACAGAAGGACATCCAGACAAATTATGTGATACAATATCAGATTGTATATTAGACAGTTATTTAAAACTAGATAAAAATGCAAGAGTAGCAGTAGAAACATTTGCATCTGGAAATAAAATAACAATTGCAGGGCAAGTAACAGCAAATACTGAAAAAGAAGTTGATATTGAGAAATTAGTAAGAGAAAAAATAAAAGAAATTGGATACGATAATGAAAAAACAGATATGGACTACAGAACTTGTGAAATAGAAATTAATATAACAAAACAAAGCCCAGACATAGCAATGGGAGTAGATGTAGGTGGAGCAGGAGACCAAGGCATAATGTTCCGGATATGCGTGCTCAGATACTAAAGAATATATGCCATATGCAATTTCTATGGCACATAAACTTTCTAAAAGATTAACAGATGTAAGAAAACAAGGAATATTAGATTATTTAAGACCAGATGGAAAAACACAAGTAACAGTGGAATATGAAAATGACATACCAAAAAGAATAGAAACAATATTAATATCAACTCAGCATCTAGATAGTGTAAGTCAAGAAGAATTAAAAAATGGAATAATAGAAAATGTTATAAAACCTGTGGTTCCAGAGAATATGATAGACGAAAATACTAAAATATATGTAAACCCAACAGGTAGATTTGTAATAGGAGGACCTTTAGGAGATACAGGACTAACTGGTAGAAAAATAATAGTAGATACATATGGTGGTTATAGTAGACACGGTGGAGGCTGTTTTTCAGGAAAAGATCCAAGTAAAGTAGATAGGTCAGCAGCATATATGCTTCGTCATATTGCAAAAAATCTTGTTGCAAAAGGTTATTGTAAAAAATGTGAAATACAAGTATCATATGCTATAGGTATGAAAGAACCATTATCTATTTATATAAATACATTTGGAACAGGTATAAAATCAGAAGAAGAATTAGTACAAATAGTTAAAGAAAAATTTGACTTAACACCAGATGGAATAATCAATTATTTAGATTTAAAAAGACCAATATATGAAGAAACAACAAACTATGGACATTTTGGAAAAGAAAATTTACCTTGGGAAAAATTAATTTGAGAATTTTGGGGACAGGGATTTTTGTTGCATAATAGAAAAAATGTAAAAGTGAGACAAAAAAGGACTGTCCCCATTTGTCTCATTTTTCTGTTATTTTTAAAAATGTTTTTTGCACATATAATTTGTTTGCAAAAGATTGTACAACATTTCTTAATAAATATTGCTCTTTTGAAAGCCTGTCGTTGTTTATATAACTTTCACCAGTAAATGTCATTTTAATTGCTTTTTCAAGCTCAGAACAAAATCTATTATATGCAATATCTATAGGCGATGTTTTTATTGCTAATTTTATTAATTTACCTATTTCATCAATACTGTAAATTTGCTTCAAAATAAAAATAACAAATAAATATGCAATATGTTCTTTACTGTATTTTTTGTTAACAGGTGCTTTTACTACACCATGTTTTACATAATTGTTAATCATTGTTTTTGTAATTATATTATTATCTTTTCCATTATCACTTTTTATATAGTTTGATAAATAGTTTTGTAATAATGAAACTACTTGGTCTATATATAAATCTATTTCTGGAATTTCGTTCCACCTAGGTAAGTGGAATTTTTTTATTTCCTCATCTAAATTTGATTCATTAGAATTCACTAAAACCACCTCTACAGTGGTGATTATAGCATTTTTTATATGAATAGTCAAATACTTGACAAGATATTTAAGATATGATAATCTAGTTATCAATACTAGGTGAAGGAGATATTAATATGAGAGAAAGATATTTTGAAGCTACAGAATTTGAAAATATTAAGGGGATAATTTATAATTCGGCAAAGAAATATGAAAATAATATTGCTTTTATCTTAAAACATAAAAATGAAAAACAAATCAAATATGAAAATATAACATATAAAAAATTTTTAGAAGAAATAAATAGTTTAGGAACTAAATTTTTTGATTTAGGTTATAAAGACAAAAGAATTGCAATTGTAGGAAGAAATAGTTATGGCTGGGCTTTAACACATTTAACTAATATGCTTCGGTGGTATTGTTTCTGTTCCACTAGATAAAGAGTTACAAGTAGATGAATTAGAAAGTAGTATTAAAAGAAGTAAGGCAAATATTATTGTTTTTGATGAAAAATATATAGATAATATAGAAGAAATAAAAAGAAGAAACAATACTTTTTTACAAGATTATATCTGTATGTCTAAAAAAGAAGGATATAAAGATTTAATTTCTTTAAAAGAAGAAGGAAAAAAATTATTAGAAGCTGGACATAATGAATATGTAAATACTAAAATAGATTCTTTTAAAATGAATATTTTATTGTTTACATCTGGTACTACTTCAAAATCAAAAGCGGTTATGTTATCACAAAATAATATTGCTTCTAATGTATATGCTATGCAACTTGTTGAAAATTTTTTACCAACAGATGTTAATTTAGCTTTTTTACCTTTTCACCACATATTTGGTTCTACTGCATTAATAGTAATGCTTGCTTGTGGTATAACAACAGCATTTCCAGACGGACTTCGTTATGTACAAGAAAATTTAAAAGAATATAAAGTGTCTGTTTTTGTTGGTGTGCCTTTACTTGTAGAAGCTATTTATAAAAAGATAGAACAGGGGATAGAAAAAAAGAACAAGACTAAACTTGTAAATATAGCAAAAAAAGTTAGTAATTTTTTACTAAAATTTAATATTGATATAAGAAGAAAGTTATTTAAAGAAATAATTGATGAATTAGGTGGAAGTTTAAGATTTGTAGTATCAGGTGGAGCACCTTTAGATAAAAGAGTTGCTAAAGGTTTTAACGAATTAGGTTTAAATTTAGTACAGGGATATGGTTTAACAGAAACTTCTCCTGTTGTTTCTGCTGAAAATTATAAAAAAGTAAAATATGGTTCTATCGGAATACCTATGGATAATGTTGAAATAGATTTTGATAATAAAGACGAAAATGGTATTGGAGAATTAAAAGTAAAAGGTCCTAATGTAATGCTTCGGTTATTATGAAAATGAGGAAGAAACAAATAAAGTTCTAATAGACAATTGGTTTTATACTGGTGATTTAGGTTATATGGATAAACAAGGGTTTATTTTTATTACTGGTAGAAAAAAAGATATGATTGTTTTAAAAAATGGTAAAAAAGTTTTTCCGGACGAACTAGAAGTACTAGTTAATAGATTAGATGAAGTAGAAGAGTGTTTAGTATTTGGACTTCCAAATAAAGATGATAAAAATGATATTAAACTTTCTGTTAAAATTGTGTACAATAAGGAATTTATAAAAGAAAAATACGGTGATATAACAGAAGAAGAAATAAGAAATATTATTTGGGAGAAAATTAAAAAAATAAATAAGACTTTTCCACCATATAAATATATTAAAAATATGATTTTAACTGATAAAGAATTAATTAAAACAACTACTAAAAAAGTAAAGAGGGCAGAAGAAATAAAAAATATTATAGAAAGTACTTAAACCTAAGTACTTTCTATATTTCTGTTATTTTTAAATTATATTTATCTTCAAAAACTTTCTTTTTTGCAATATATTCTTTTGTTTTAAACCCTTTTACATCTATTACTTCTGTTGAACCGTCTTTATTAAATATAATAAAATCTGGTTTATATTTTAAGCTAGGTGCTAGCATAAATATTGGTTGCAAGCAAAAACCATTTATTTCGCCTGCTTGTAATTTTATTTTTAATTCACAATAAAAATCAGCTTCTTTTTGACTATCAAATGTATGTCCGTCTACTGATACTTTATTTGCTCTATATTTACTTTTCTTCTTCATTTTACTGTCTGTAAAATTTTTATAATCTTCCACACTCCAATGTTCCATTTTTTTCTCCTTTTCTTTTTGTATTATACAGAAAAAAAATAAAAAGTGCAACCAGAAAATGAAAGAAAAAGTTAACTTTTAATGCTTATTGTACAAATTATTAAAATATAGTATAATATAATTGTTGGAGGAAAAGAAATGTATAGTAGAAAATATAAAGGAAGAAGTTTATTAGAATGGGTAGATAATTATGTATTAGTAGATATAGAAACAACAGGCTTATCACCAAGAGAGTGTGAGATAATAGAAATAGGAGCAATAAAAGTAAAAGAAAATAAAATAATAGATACATTTGATACATTACTAAAAATAGATGGAAGATTACCATATTTCATAACCAAATTAACAGGAATAACAAATGAAATGCTAGAAGAGGGAATAGAGCAAGAAAAGGCTTTAGAAGAATTCGTAAAGTTTACAGGAAAAGAAATAATAATGGGGCATAATGTTAATTTTGATATAAACTTTATTTATGATAAGTGCAAAGACTATTTAAACTATAATTTAAATAATGATTTTGTAGATACAATGAGAATAGCAAAACACATACTTCCAGATGTTAGAAATTATAAATTAGGAACATTAGCAGATTATTTTGATGTAGACTATAGAAATGCGCATAGAGGTTTAACAGATGTTGAGATAACATATGAAGTATATAATAAAATGAAAGAATTAGCTGAAAAATAAAAGAAATGGAGAAATATATGAGAGGTATTATAATAGAAAATATTTCAAATCTATATAAAGTAAAAACAGAAGAAGGTATTGTATATGAAGCGAATGCTAGAGGTAAATTTAAAAAAGATGATATAACACCAGTAGTTGGGGATTTTGTCGAGTGCGAAGTTGTAAAAGAAGATAAAGAAAAAGATAGAGTTAGTATTGATAAAATATTAGACAGAAAAGTATATATAAAAAGACCTAAAATAGCAAATATAAGCCAGATAGTATTAGTCGTATCTAGCAAACACCCAAAACCAGATTTATTAATGCTTGATAAACAACTAGCTTTTATAGAATATTTAGGTATAAAAGCATTAATCGTCTTAAATAAAACAGATTTAGATAAAGAAAAAACTTTTAAACAAATAAAAAATGTTTATGAAAAAATTGGATATAAAGTATTAGAAACAGAAGCTAAAGAAGGTGTAGGAATTAAAGAGTTAAAAAAAGAACTTTTAAATAATACAAATGTTTTTTCAGGGAATTCAGGAGTAGGAAAATCAACACTAATAAACGCAATATTTGATAAAGATGTAACATTAGAAGGAGAAATTAGCAAAAAAACTAAAAGAGGAAAAAATACAACTACATATACTAGACTATATGAAATAGATAAAAATACTTTTATTGCAGACACACCAGGTTTTTCAACATTTGATATTTCAGAAATAGAAAGTAAAGATTTATGTTTATATTTTAAAGAATTTAGAAAACATATAAATGATTGTGAATTTGTAGGGTGTACGCATATTAAAGAAGAAAATTGTGGAATAAAAAATGCTATAAAAGAAGGAAAAATAGAACAAGAAAGATATGATAGATTTTGTAAAATTTATAATGAATTAAAAGAAAAGGAGAAGAGAAAATGGTAGAAGTATCAACATCAATACTTTCAATGAAAGAAAAAGAAGAAAGTAAAACAATAATGGGGCTAGAAATAGCAAAAACAGATTATTTCCATATAGATGTAATGGACGGTAAATTTGTTTCAAAAAACACATATGATAAAATGATAGAATATAGTTCATATATAAAAAGAATATCAAACTTACCGCTTGATGTCCATTTAATGGTAGAAGATGTAAGAGGAGCAATAGATGATTTTTTATCATTTGAACCAAATATTATAACTTTTCATTTAGAAGCAATTAAAAACAGTGATAAAGAAAAGAAAAAAGAAGAAATATTAAATATAATAAAATATATAAAAGAAAATAATTGTAAAGTTGGTATAGCAATAAAACCAGATACAAAAATAGAAGAAGTTTACGAATTTTTACCATATATACATATGTGTTTAATAATGACTGTAGAACCAGGTAAAGGTGGGCAAGAGTTAATAGAAACAACAATTGGTAAAATTAAGACTCTAAAAAAATATATAGATGAAAATGATATAGAAATAGATATAGAAGTAGATGGTGGAATTAATTTGGCAACTGCAAATAAAGTAAAAGAAGCGGGAGCAAATATATTAGTTTCAGGAACTGCAATTTTAATGGCAAAAGATTATAAATTAATAATTGATGAACTAAAAAAATAAAGCTAAAAATAAAACCCTTAAATAATTTTAAGAGTTTTATTTTTTATGTCTGTTATTTACTTTCTTTTTTTGTAGATGTATTCTTAGCTTTTTTTACTTTTTCTGTTTTTTCTTTTTTAGTATCAGTACTAGAAAAATCTTTTTTTCTGGTAGAAGGTAAGATATTATTAACTAAAATACCAATACCTAAAATAGCTACAATTAAACTTAATATATTTCCAACAAATGGTATTAAACAAATAAGCCATATAACAGCAGATGTAATTATTAATATGCCAAGTGTTCCTACTTTATTTTCTACTTTTAATTTATTTGCAAATAAGTTAGTTAAACTTATAACAAAAATGGCTGAACCTAACATACAAATAAGTAGTAGTAAAACAATTCCTATCATTGCAATGGTAGATGTTATAGTAATTAACATTAAAATTGCAGATATAACAATAACAACAAAAGGTGTTAAAATTCCTAAACCGATTGATGAAGGTAATTTTTTAGTAAGAACTAAATGGGTACGGCTCAAGAATTTAGGTGATAACCATAAGCATAATAACCATATAATAATTACTGTTACTAAAAATCTACCTAAAGCTAAAAGATAATTTCCTATTGTAGGTGAAGTCTCTTTTGCTTCAGTATAATTTATAGTACCTTTTACTACACCTTCAGGTATTGAAAGTTCAGTTTTAGCAGTATAATTTAAGTTACCAGCAATTGTACCTTGTTGAGTAGTTTGGTTTTCTTCATTTGAAATTGTTTCAAATAAAATATTATTTGTTGTAATATAAGCATTTCTTCCAACAACACCAGATATTTTGAAATCTTCTGAAGATGTTCTAACATCACGATAAACATATCCAGAAATATTAATATTTGTAGATGATGCATATAAATCATAAACAACGCCATTAACATTTAATGTATTAGCTATTGTAAATAAATTGCTAAATACATATCCGCCATTATTTACATTAACAGTTCTTGCTATAATAAAAGCATCTCCACCTATCTGAGAATTTATATTAACAGTATCTGCAAAAACAAATAGATTTCCATCTACTATGTAATCAATTGTTATTTCAGTACCTGTTAAATATACATCTCTATCTTTATAATTGTTTTGAGTTGTTGTTTGTTGGTTTGCATTTTCTACATTAGCTTGTTCTTCATTAGATGTTGTAACTGCTTCTCCAGGTGCTTCGTTATCTTCTGCATTAACAAATGGAGCTATGAAAAATAAAATAACAAGCATAATTAAAACAATTATTTTAAATCTGTTTTTTAACATTAAAATCCCTCCTAAAAAATTTTATTTAATATGATAAAAATATATAACTTAAATAAATTTTTGTCAATGAAAAAATAAAACTTTACAAATTTATTACAAAAAAACGAAAAACAATAAAAAAATGAGGAATATTATTATAGTAAAAGACTAGAAAATATTTCTAGCCTTCTAAAATCACAATTTTTTAATTTCATCTATAGATAACCCTGTTATTTCTGATATTTCTTCTAAGGTTATATTTTTTTGTTTTAATTTTTTAGCAATTTCTTTTTCTTTGTTTATTTCACCTAATTTTTGACCTTGTTCTAGTCCTTCATTATATCCATCGGTTTTAGTGGTATTCATTTCTAGTA
>CALYBF010000056.1 GCA_944393755.1 uncultured Clostridia bacterium
ATATCTAATCTATTTTCATTTCTACATAATCTTAGCATATTTCCTATTTTACTATAATCACTTGCTATATTTGTATCTACTAGCTCTCCTGGTATTTTTCCAAAACTCATATAATAATTTAAAAAATATAAACACATATTTGAATTATATAGCTTTGTTTCTACATCTTTTGAAAATCTATATCCGTCGTAATTCTCTTTCATTATTGGAAGTAATTCTTCTTGTTTTTCTTTCTTTATTTCTTGTGAGTCCATTATTTTTATTAGTTCGTCTTTAGTAAAGCCCATCATTTCATTTAATCTAGAATCTCTTGTTAAATCTGATATTATATTAAAACCTGATGTCATACTATCTAATGTTATTGGTGCTACTCCTGTTATAAATATTCTATCAATCACACTTTCTGTTCCCTTTTTTAATATTTCATACCATTTTCTTATTTTTCCATTTTTTGATATTAAATTTTTAAATTCTTCTGTTCTAAACCCTAACAATTCATTTGCAAAATGATCATATTCATCTATTATTACATATATCTTTTCTTCTCGTTTTTGTATATAAAATGCCTTAAATAAATTATCTAATATATCTTCTGATTCTTCATTTTCATTTACATAAAAATCCAAACCATATCTTTTAACAAAAACATTAATTGAAGAAGTTACTTCTCTTTTAAAACTTAATATTGTTGTTTCTTCACCATTTGTATCTATTCCTGAAAAGTTAAATCTTAATATATAATAACTATTTCTAAACTTGCTTGGTTTTTTTCCAATATATGTTTCTCCAAATAATTTTTCAAATTTATCTTTTTTATTTATATCGTAATAATTTTCTAATACACTTGTAAACAATGTTTTTCCAAACTTTCTAGGACGTAGAAACATTATATATCTTTCTGCTAAATTTTCTAATTTTTCTATATAACTAGTTTTATCTACATAATAATAATTTTCTTCTACTATTTTTTCATAATCACTTATTCCATAAGGTAGTTTTTTCATATGCGTTACCTTCTTTCTTTTTTATTTACAGTAATATTTTACTATACTATTCTTTAAAAATCAAGTTTTACACGAACTCCTCAAAAACAATATTTGCTAAATCTAGCCCTTTATTTGTTAATTTTATATTATCTAAATCTACTATAATTAAACCTTCATTTACTAATTTATCTAATTCTTTTCTATATAAAAATAATGGGTTTTCTAAAAACTTTTCTTTAAATCTAGAAATACTAACACCTTCTATTTTTCTAAAGCCTAACATCATATATTCTTTTTCTTCATCTTCTTTTGTTTGTTTTTCTTCTATTATTTTGCTTTTTTCAAAATCATTATTTTTAATATTTTCAATATATTTTTCTAAATTAGAAATATTACAAAATCTAGTTTTATCAATATAAGAGTGAGAAGCTAAACCAAAACCAATATATTCTTCTTGATTCCAACAATTTAAATTATGTTTTGATTCTTGTCCTTTTTTAGAAAAATTAGATATTTCATAATGGTTATATCCAGCAAGTTCTAAAAAATTTTTAACATACCAATACATATTTCTTTCTTCTTCATCCGAAGGAAGTAGCATTTTTCCTTCTTCTATTTGTTTTTCTATTAAAGTTCCTTCTTCTACTATTAATGAATATACACTAATATGATTAGGGTTTATATTTACTATTTTTTCTAAACTTTCTTTAATATCACTAATTTTTTGGTTTGGAAGTGCTATCATTAAATCTACATTTACGTTATTAAAACCTACTTCTTTTGCTAAGTTATAGGTATCTAAAAAATTTTCAAAAGTATGTATCCTTCCAATTTGTTTTAATAAATTATTATTAGTTTCTTGAAGTCCAATACTTAGCCTATTAATTCCTACTTTTTTATACATCTCTAATTTTTCTTTAGTTACAGTTCCTGGGTTTACTTCAATTGTTATTTCTAAATCATTAAATGGAGTTTTATTTGATTTTAGTTTTTCTTTTAATAAATTTAAAATATCTACAATATATTTACATTTAATATATGAAGGTGTTCCTCCACCTAGATAAATAGTTGTTACATTTTTATTTAAAAAATTAAAATTTTCTATTTCTTTTTTTAAACACTCTATATAATCTTCTATTAAATTATCTTTATTACAAAAAGAAATGAAATCACAATAATTACATTTCTTTTTACAAAAAGGTATATGTATATATACTCCAAAATTATTTTTATTTTCCATTTGCTATCACCATTATTTTTTTTAGTCTATAATTTACTCCTGATTTTCCTACTGGTTTACTAAGTTTCTTACCTAGGTCAGAAAGTGCCATATCTGGGTTTTCTAGTCTTAAGTTTGCAATTTCTTTTAAATTTTCACTTAAACTATTAAACTTACCACTTCTTTTTAATTTGTTTATCGCTTCTATTTGTTCAATTGAAGCATTTATTGTTTTATTTAAATTTGCTGTTTCACAATTTACAATTCTATTTACTTTTCCTCTCATTTCTTTTTTTATTCTTATATCTTCAAAACTCATTACTGCTTTAGAAGCCCCAATTAAAGCTAAAAATTTAGAAATTTCTTCACCTTCTTTTATATACAAAGATTTTTTATTTTCTATTATCATTTTTTTAGTATTAATTTCTAATATTTTTAAGATAGAAATTATAATATTTAAATTTTTCTCTGTATTAAAACTAATTTCTAAATGGTATTTTTTATTTGGATCATTAATAGACCCGAGAACCCATAAACACTCCTCTAATTATTGCTTTTAACTCTTCTTCATTTTTATTTTTTATATCCTCTAAGTCTGTTTCTTTTATATAAATTAAATTAGAATTAATATCTACAAAACTCATAACATCTTTTTTATTTAATTTTACAACAAAGTTTTTTCCTATCATTTCTATCTTATAATTTATATTTAAATTACTAAGTAACTTTGAAAACCTATTTATATTATAATCACTCTCAGTTGAGTACTTTATATTATTTTTTATTATTTCTATATTTTTAGAAATTAAATATCCTATTAATTCATTTTTTACAATTTCTTTATTACTTAAATTACTATTTTTATTTAATTCTTGTTTTATATCTGAAGAAAATGACATAAACTTTCTCTCCTTTTAATTTAATTTTGCAATAACTACTCTATCATTATCACATAAATCTTTTTTACAAGTAATATTTATATATTTTTCTTGTTCTTTTAACAAATTTTCAACATCTTCTTTTTGGTCATAACCTATTTCAAAACATAGATATCCATTAAATTTTAGATATTCATCTGCATTTTTTATTATTTTTCTATAAAAATCTAAACCGTCATATCCTCCGTCTAGTGCTAACTTTGGCTCTTTTTGTACTTCTTTATCTAATTTTTTTAAAACTTCTTTTTTTATATATGGTGGGTTTGATACTATAATATCATATTTTTCTTTTTTTAAATTTTTAAATAAATCTGATTCTACAAATGTTATTCTATCTTCTACCTCATTATTTTTTGCATTTAATTTTGCTACGTTTAATGCTTTATCAGATATATCTACTGCTGTTATATTACTTTTATCTATATATTTTGCAAGTGATATTGCAATTGCACCGCTTCCTGTGCATAAATCTAATATTTTTTTTGCATTAATTTTTTTAGCAATTTTAATTACTTCTTCTACTAATATTTCAGTATCTGGTCTTGGTATTAAAACATTTTCATCAACAAAAAATGTCATTTTCATAAATTCTTGTCTATTTGTTATATGCTGAATTGGTATTCCATTACACAATTTTTTTATTGCTTTAAAATAATTTACTTCTTGTCTTAATGTTAGTTTTTCTTTATCATATACAACTAAATATTCTCTTGGCTTATTTAACACAAATTGCATTATTAGTCTTGATTTTATATTTGGTTCTGTTACATTATTTGTTTTTAATATTATCATACCTTTTCTAATTGTTTCTTTTATTGTCATAACCAATCACCACCAACCATATTTTACCACATTTTCTTTACAAAAAAAATAGTAAGAGGAAAAAAACAGTAGCAAATTACTACTGTTTTAAAAATTATTACATCACTTCTTTTGATTGTTTTATCATTATATCTGCAAAAACTCCATAACCTTCTTCTGGGTTATTTACTAAAACATGTGTTACAGCTCCAATAAATTTACCATTTTGAATTATTGGTGAACCTGACATACCTTGTATTATTCCACCTGTTTTTTCTAATAATTCTTTATCTGTTACTCTTATTTCCATACTCTTATTATTATAATTATTATCTTTATAAATTTCTTCAATTTCGATTTCGTATTCTTGTGGTTTATCATTATCTAAGTTGCAAAGAATAGTTGCTTTTCCTTTTTTTATTTCATCTCTAGTTGCAACTTCTACTTCTTTTGAATTATCTAAATTTAAACTATATAAATTATTAACAGTTCCATAAATACCAAATCTAGTGTTTTTGTTAATTGTTCCTATTTTTTCTTGTTTTTCTATACTTCCTTGTATTTTACCTGGTGTTCCATTTTCTCCTTTTTCTATGTTTAATATCCTTGTTGTTACAAATTCTCCAGATGCTATATCTATTAATTCTCCTGTATCTATATCTGATATTCCGTGCCCTAAAGCTCCAAAAGTTCTTGTTTCAGGTTCATAAAAAGTAACAGTTCCAACACCTGCTGCACTATCTCTTACCCATAAGCCTAGTTTATATTCATTATTTTCTTGCTTTACTGGTAAAATACTACACTCTTTTGTTTCTTCATCACTAATATATTCTAATTTTATTTCTTTACCGTTAGAGTTGTTAACAGTTTCTATTAAATCGTCTGTACTATTTATTTGTACATTATTTGCTTTAACTATAGTATCTCCTTCTTCAATACCTGTATTTTCATATGGTTTATATTTTTTATTATCTTCACCTTTTATTTCTGACATACCGTACTACTAAAACACCATTAGTATATAATTTCACCCCTGCAATATTTCCGGCAAAGGATTACTTTTGTTTTTGGAATTACATTTACATCTACTTCTTTTAATGGAATTGTATTAAATAAATTAACTTCTAAACTTTTCTTTCCTACTTCTTCACTTATTTTAGAATTATTATTAGAAGATGTTTCTACAGTTTTTAAATTTTTATTTACAATATTTATACCAAATAAAGTTGTAATAGAAATATTTTCCCCTTGAAACGCTATTATCTCTTCTGGAATTCTTTCTATTACTAAAACATATATAAAAATTATTATTAAAAAAAATACTAATAATAGCATTTTGAAAAAACTCTTCATAATCTTCTCCTTAAACTATTATTAGTATTCACATATTTTTTATTTATATACAATTTTTTATTTAAAATATAGTAATTGGATTTGTTCTATACATTGAATATCTTTCTCTTCCGAAGTGCTGTAAAATACATAGATGCTAATGTTCCTCCCTGGTCTGCCATATATTCATATATATTATTCGTATCATTTAAACCTGTTTGATTTACAATTGATGTATAACACCCGAAGTTCATCGTGTGGATAATAATATATTGTATTTGTTCCATCTGTAACTGATTTTCTTTCAAAATCAATATTAAAATATGCTCCTGTAATATAATAACTATTATTATTTTTTTCTGTTAAATCAGAATCTGTTGCTCTATGATAATATTCATCATTTGTTATTATATATATTGAATCTAAATTTACAACTTCCTCCGTTTTTGTATTTGTTACAATTGAATATCCATTATAGATTTTTCCACCAATACTTAGTCCTTGCATAAAACTTATTATTGATACATTATTTAGTATTTTTTCCCACTCATCTTCTTTAAGTTCTGGCATTTGGAAATTTGCACTTGTTGAACTTGCATATCTATTATAATTTGCAATTGCAATTGATAAATTTTTTTCTATTGAATATCTTATTACTGATAATCTATGTTGATTAAAATTTGAATTTGGATCTTCAATACTTGTTGCATTTCCTTGATCAGTTCCAAATATTTCTATATCTTGTCCATAAACATCTGCTAAAGATTTTCCATTTTCATCTACAGCATTTGATGTAGTTAAACTTCCCAAATTCTTTCTTACCCACATTGTAAATTCAAAAGCATTTCTATAATATTCTACACCTGAATTGCTTTGAACATTGTCATATTGTAGATTTGATGTCTCTTTTTTGTTTCCAATAATTGTAAACCAATGACTTTGTTCATTATAATTCTTTACCCCATTAACTTTAGTATATTGCCAACTTTTTATCTCACTTAATGTATTATTTTCTGAATATGCTAAATTCTCTGATAAAGTTTCTGGATAGATGTCTATTCCCCTATATCTTGCAAAAACTGTTCCGTTACTATCAATTGAATAAAAAACATTGTCTAATAAATATCCAGACATATATGTTGGATTTCCATTTACAAGCCCTTCTATAGATATATAATTGTCTAATGAATATGTTATTACAACATCTGTGCTTCCTTCTATGTATCTACAACTGTAATGAATATAAGGTTTTAAACCATATATTTTGTCTCCATCTTGATATGTCTCTCCTT
This sequence comes from uncultured Clostridia bacterium, assembly GCA_944393755.1. GTDB lineage: Bacteria > Bacillota > Clostridia > TANB77 > CAG-508 > CAG-269. The sequence continues at coordinate 6,569 of CALYBF010000056.1, forward strand.
CATCTTCTTGATTCAACGTATTGGTAAATGGTGAATAAATATAATATCCGTCATACATTGTATAAACAAGTGCTGGTATATAACTTTGTAAGGCATCTTTATCATATCCTACTAAATTAAACTGTTCAGCAATTGAATTAAAAAATGTATTAACAGATGCATTAATATCTCTTAATTTAGAATTTGCTAAATCAGAAGTGCTATTATTTATTGTATTTAATTGAAATGCTTCTAAGGCATCATATGTTGCATTTTTTAATTTTTTGTCATATGATGTTTGTAATGTTATAGTTTGCACTTGATTTTGCACATATACAGTTAGTACCAATGAAATTGGTAGCATAATAATAATAAATATTACTGCTAAATTTTGTATTTTCATATACATCTTTCCTTTTGTATAAAAATTAGCTTGTAATAATATTATTACAAGCTAGTATGTTATTTAAATTAATTTCCAGCTCCATTTGCTGTAACTATACCAGCGTGTTCTGCTGCTATTGTATATGTATCATTTCCTGTTACGCTATAGAAAAAGTTTTTAAGTTGTTGAGACAGTGTAGAATTAGTATTTTTTACACTTGTTGAAAAAATATCTCCCTCTTTTAATGCTAATGTTTTAGTTTTTCCACTTGAAGGATTTATAGCATCCATTATTTGAGATGTATACATTGTATAATATACATTTTCTCCAATCTTGTTTGGTTCTGCTTGTGTTGTTTTCTTTCCTGGATTTTCATCTAATACTTGAACTTGCATTTGAACATCATAACTATTACCAGTTGCAGAAAGTTGCTCAACAAAACTGCTATATTTGTCCATTGTTAACTTTCCTGTAGTTCTTACGTCATCCACAAACTCTGTAGTTGCTGTTTCTACTGACAATTGTGAAATATCATCTGTTCTATCAGACATTGTCATAAGTGGAAACACAAACATTAAAATCGCAGCTAACACTATAGCTATTACTGTAATTAATGTATCTCCCATTTTCTCCTCCTTTAAGGTATAATATACCTTTTCTAAATTGGTGTATAGGTTATTACTCTTTTTTCAGTCTTGTTCGCTTCTGGTACATCTGACCCACTGGTCTCTATATCAGAATCATCATCTACTACTCCTGCTTCTTCCTGATAATAAACACCTATATTTTCTTTAAATTTACTCTTATATATTTTATCATACAATCCTTCATTATTCAAGCTTATTCCTAAATTTTTAAATTCGTTTGATATATTATAAAAATTACCTTTCCTATCTCCATATAATATGATACTCAGAAACTCTGCCTTTTGTTCTTCTCCTGCCAAACTTTCATTTTCCAAATCTATTTGAAACACAGGTTCATATTCTCCTGATTTGCTATTTCTTTTCTTATATAAACCATCATTATCTCCAAGTAAAGTTTCTGCATTTTTAAAAACTATTTTATAATTTTCTCTATATGCTTTATATATTGAAGGCATTATACTTTCTATACCTACTATTCTCTCTGTTAACACATTTCCAGAACTATCTGTGTTTTCTTCAACATATGTATATTCCATCTCTCTATCATTATATTCTACTAATATTTGAGATGTTTGTCTTGCTTGTCCAAAGGCATTGATACTTATAGACAATGCCAATACAAATATTAGTACAGCCGCAGCCATATGTAACGCATCTGTAGCATTTTCCATAAGTATCTCCCTCCTTTATTATAAATTAATATTTATTTTATTATTAAGCTTAAGTAGCATCTGTAATTGTTATTTCATTTACTAAACCTGTTTTGGTATCAATTGAACATTGTACTTTATATGTTTTTCCTGTTTGAGCTTTTTTATCAATTCCAGTTGCACTTATAAGATTACCACTAGTTACAACTGTTGAATCTATACTAACTTGTCTTGAAGTATCATCTTGATTTGTTACATTATTATTTCTCACTTGTTCTAATAAAGCATTTACTTGTGCTCCTCTTACGTTCTCTCCTTGATATTGTGTGAATTTTTGATTAAATGAAGTTATATCTACTTCACTCATTGCATTGTTGTTTACTACTCCTGATGCTTGTTGGTATATCATTATTCCTAATGATATAATTAAGATTGCAAGTAATATTGCACCTGC
>CALYBF010000057.1 GCA_944393755.1 uncultured Clostridia bacterium
TAAATTAACTCCTGAAGAAGATATGGAATTTTACAGAAAAAAATGGGACTTTTTAGAAAACTATTTTAATAAGGAATTATCAGACTTAAGTAAAGGCGAAATATTTATTGTTACAAATAAGTATGAAAATGATTACGAATATCATAGATACAAAGTAACTCAATATAAAGATAATAAAGAATGTAAATATATTGCTTTTGAGAAAGATTTGCCAGAAAATGTGAAATTAGGAGATGTTGTTAGAAAAGTCGATGGAAAATATATTTATGATGAACAAGCAACGAAATATGTTACTGATTCTATAAATAAAATCAAAGAAGATATTATAAATAAACGCTGAAATGTTGGTAAAAGGCAAATTAATATATAATGTAATAGACCAAAAACTGAATAATATACCGAAGTGGGAACTCTGTACTTTCTCTGCATATTTTTCTTATTTGCAGAGGACTAGAAAACTTGTTTTTCTATGTGTTTGCGAGATACACTCTGTATCTCTTTCCTGCCTTTTAGCATAAAAATAAAATTTATTTTAAATGTCCGACATTTCCAAAATAAAAATTTTTAAATAGGTCTTGACAAAATATGTAAATACATATAAAATATGAAAAGAAAGTGTGATGACATAGGCATTACACAGATTTGCTAATTAAGAAAAAGTGTTAGCAAAAAGTTAAGTAATGATGTGGTAGAATTACATACCGCATGGATAATATAATAATAAAGATATGAAAGCAAAAAGTTGCATAAATAAAAACATCTAATAGTGTGAAAACATTATTGGGTGTCTTTTTTTATGCTTTTTTAACCAGTACATTGACAAACACACTTTTTTAAGTGTCATATCAAGCCATTTTCTTTAATATTCTGTATTAGATATTTTATTAAAAACAATTTGGAGATGATGCGAGTATGTGTAAAGATAACAAACAAACAAAATGTAAGCAATTAGAATTTAATACATATTGTATATTTACAGAAGAAAAAAAGGATGTGAAACAAACAATAGGATTAATTTTTAAAGATTATTTAGAAAATATAAAGAAAAATACTAAGTAATTATTCATATTATTGCAAAATTATTTTGAGCACGTTACAATTTAATTGTAGATGATTACGGATAGGAGGTTAGATGCTAGATTTAAAGAGCCAGAATTTTAAAGTTGGAATATATATAAGATTGTCTAGAGAAGATGGCGACAAGCAAGAAAGCGAGAGTATCAGTAATCAAAGAAATATTTTGCAAAGATATGTAAAGGAGAATGATTTATGTTTTGTAAAAGAATATGTTGATGATGGAGTAAGTGGTACAACATTTGATAGACCAGGATTTAATGAGATGCTACAAGATATTGAAAATAAAAATATCAATATGGTTATAACAAAAGATTTATCAAGACTAGGTAGGGATTATATTAAAACAGGTTTTTATATAGAGGATTACTTTCCCAAAAACAATGTTAGATATGTTGCCATAACAGATGGAATAGATACATATTTAGAGAGTAACAATAATGATATAACACCTTTTAAAGCAATTATGAATGATATGTATGCCAAAGATATTTCAAAGAAAATTAGAAGTGTCTATAAAGAAAAACAAAAACAAGGCGAATATCTTTGTAGTACAACTGCTTATGGCTATAAAAAACATCCTAGTATAAAAAATAAATTAGTTGTAGATAGAAAAGTAAAAAGTGTTGTAGAAAAAATCTTTGATATGTATTCAAATGGACATGGGAGCTCAGAAATTGTAAATTATTTAAATAGCCACCAATATTTATCTCCATCAGGTTACAGAAAAACAGGAATAGTTCAAGATGAAAACAAAACAGGGTATAACTGGAATGAAGTAACTATATGTAATATGCTTAGAAATGAAGTATATATTGGAAATACAGTGCAAAACAAAAAGTCTGTTATATCATATAAGGTAAAAAAAATAAGAACCGTAGAAAAAGAAAATCAAATAAGAGTAAATAATACACATGAACCTATTATAGATAAAGATACATTTGAAAAAGTACAATGCATTCTAGAAAAAAGAGGAACAAACACAAAACTTAAATATGACTATTTATTACGAGGGTTACTTTACTGTTATCATTGCAAAAGAAAATTGCAAATAGTTTTAAAGAAAAACTCTAAAAGAGATTCAAAAGCACATCCATATATAACTTGTAGTGATGCAAAAGAAAGAGGATGCTACCCACTAAGCATGAATTATGAAAAATTAGAAAGACATATTATTGATATTGTAAAAAAGATATGTAGAATATATGCAGATAAAGAAGTTTTTGCAAGAGTTTATGAAAAATATCAAAATAAAACTCTTGATATAAGAGAAGGTTATAAAAATAAATTATCGCAAATTAATAAAGCTATAAATGAAATAAATAGAGACCTAGATAAGATGTATATGGACAAGTTAAGAGGTGTTTTACAAGAAGAAGATTATATTAGAGTTTCACAAAAACTAAAATTTGAAAGAACAAAATTAAATGAACAAAAGAAAGAAATAGAAGAAAAATTAAGTCAAACAGAAGAAAAAGTGAATAATAAAAACAAAGCAAAAGAAGAAAAAGAATTAGATGAATTAATAGAAGATTTTTTGAAATTAGAAAAGATTGATAAAATTTATTTATATCGATTAATCAACAAAATAGAGATAGATAAAGATAAAAATATTTACATATATTTTAATTTTTCAAAATTAGATTCTATTAATGAAAATCTAGATGAATTTATAAAAATTGAACAAATATTAAGTCAGAAGAATTACCAAGTTGGCTAAAATCCATAAAAAATGTTGAAAAATTCGAAGAACTTTAGTAATATTATTAATGAAGGGGAGATGTAGTATGAAAAAGAGAATTATTATTGGATCAATTATGATAGCAATAATTGCTTTAATTGTAGTTTTGTTTTTTTACATAAACAATACATATTCAGACGATAATATTATATCAAAAGGATATAAAATATATGGAAGTGATTATTGTTCTAAGGATGATGATAATCCTATGCATGAAGATTCTGAACATCGTATGTTGGCAGGAACTGCTATTACTCCATATAAGTGTCAACTTTGTAATAAAAAATATCAGCACCCTAATACAGCAATACCTAAAATATGCTCTTCATGTGCAAACATTACAGGAAGATGTATGCAGTGTGGAAAGTTAAAAAATAAATAATATAAAAGTTTTTAGTTTTGTAAATTGGAAATTACAAGAAATTTAGATTATGGTTGGTAGTTTTTTAAAACCACACCATTAAAGTTAGCTTTAAAACCTGATGGAAAAGAAATATTTGGGTAATTTAAGGAAATATTTCTAAAAGATTGATAAATAGAACTATTTTCTTTATAAAAACCAGTAACTAAATCAACACCATCTGGATTTACCATTGGCATAAGGTATATAGAAGTTTTTTTAAATAAATCTCTTATATTGTAATTATAAATAGAAGTATTATTAGTATAAGAAACACAATAATATTCAATAAACTTCATAAGAAGAACAGATGTGATCCACTCGTTACCGATGAATAGAAGCTGAATAAAAAACTTTATTATTTCCATTTCCAAGTTTTATAACAGGAATAGATTTACCAAGAACACTAAAACCAGAATTTTGTATTTGTATAAATGGATAAGAATTATTTAATTCATAAAGGTCTTTTATCATAGTTTCATAAGTATAATTAATATTAGTTTTAACAATTGCCATAAAAATCACCTAATAAATAATATTTAAAAAATTAAAAGATGTTACAAGAAAATAAATATTGTGTTCAAAAAATAATTTGTGTTCAAAAAAATAATTTTTCTTGAAAAAAAGTTTAAAAAAAGATATAATTTTAAAAAGATAAGTAAAATGATATGGAGTAAAAAATGATAAAACTAACAGTAAATGAAAAAGATGAAGGAAAAAAGCTAGATAAGTTTTTAATTTCTAATATAGAAGGCTTAACACAAAATTTGTTTTATAAAACACTTAGAAAAAAAGATATTAAAATAAATGAAAAACGTATTAATTCAAATATAATAGTAAAAAATGGAGATATTATTTTAGTATATATATCAGAAGAATTACTAAAACCAAAAATTAATATAGATATTATCTATGAAGATGATAATATATTAGTTGTAAATAAACCGTATAATTTAGAAGTAACAGGAAAAAATAGTTTAACAGATATATTACAAGAAAAATATCAAGATAAAAATATACTACCTTGTCATAGAATTGATAGAAATACTAAAGGTTTAGTTTTATTTAGTAAAAATGAAGAAAGTTTAAATATTTTGCTTCAAAAGTTTAAAAATCAAGAAATAGAAAAACATTATTTAGCTTTAGTATATGGTGTGCCAAAAGAAAATAGTAAAAGATGTGAAGCTTTTTTATTTAAAGACAATAAAAAAGCTAAGGTATATATAAGTGATGTTCCAAAGAAAAGATATAGAAAAATTGTTACGTCATATAAAGTATTAGAAAGAAGAAAAGATAGCACTTCGCTTTTAGATGTTGAGATAGAAACAGGAAAAACTCATCAAATAAGAGCTCATTTAGCTTATTTGGGTTTACCAATAATAGGAGACCGGAAAATATGGTAGAAATGAAATAAATAAAAAATTTGGAAAAAAATACCAAGAATTAACAAGTTATATTATAAAATTTAATTTTAAAGAAGATAGTAATATTTTAAATTATTTAAATGGAAAAGAAATAAAATTAATAAATAATGAGGTGAAATAAAGTGAAAGATAATGAAAAAATTAGAAAAAAATTTGAAGATGTTTCAGATATAAAATTAATAAAAAAAACAGAAAGGGTAAGATTTTTATTTAATATTGTTCTTTTTGTAGCATTTTTTGTGATTTTTTATATTTTAGTTATGCTTATAGGAGCATTAGAAGAGTATAAAACCTTATACTCGATTTTAACAATTTTAATAATACCAGGAATAATTGCTTTAATGGTAGGACTTGATGCTTTATCAAAAAAAATAAAATTTCCTTCTGAAATAGAACAAAAATATAGAATAGAACATCCAACAAAAGTTATAGGACATCAAAACATAGAAGGAGTAAAAGAATTTAAAGTTGATAAAAGTAAAAAGAAAAAAATATCACGTAAGAATATTACTTCAACAATAGGCGGAAAAATAGCAATAATTTTTATTATATTATTAACATTAATAATGATTTTCCTACCATTATATGTACAAATTAATAGGGAATACATTAAAGAAACATTAGAAAAGGATAATTATCTTGCAAGACAATTACCTATTTTAAGAACCGAAAAGTATAATGAAACAAGAAATTTATTTTTTACGGTAATAGATCTTATGGGACCTATTCCAATATTTGTAATTTTCTTAATTATTGTAATAGTTACAATTATATGTGTATATAGACAGAGAACCAAATTAACAGATATGAGAATAAATGAAAAACTTAAAACAGATGGAAAAATTTTAGTATATCAGTTTAATATGGTTAAGAATCGTTGGTACCCTGCAAATGGTGTTACTTTAGTTACGATAGATTTAGAAAATACGAAAGCTGTATATGATAAAAATGTAAAAAGAATAATATTTTATGGAAATGTAAAAACACAATTAGCAATAAATAAAGATGAGCCAGGAAAAACATTAGATATGACAGTTTTATATCCTTTTGATAGACAGATACAACCAAAAGAAGACGGAACAGCACCTGATTTTGTACCGGACGGAACGGAGAAGGATGGATATTTTGAAATTTATGATTATTTTACACCAAGCTTAGCTGAATTTTTAAAATTAAAATAAATTAAAAAACAGTTTAAATTTATAAATTAATTTTAAACTGTTTTTTTGTAATAAATATAAAACTCTTTGCATATATTATATAGAAGTTTTTTAAAAAAGAGGGGTTTTATGGAAAATTGGTATGAAGTAATGTATAACACAAGATTGGACAAGTTAGTGTTAAGAAAACCAAGATTAAGAGGAAAAATAATAAGAAAGGTAAGAAAACATAAGTTAATTAGCTTAATTATATTTATTACGATGTTATTTTCAATACTAAATATAACAATGATAATAAATTTTTTTGGAATTTTGCAAAAATTCTAAAAATATGGTAAAATATTACTATTCTAAAAAGGAAGGAATAGTAAAAATGAAACTTGCAAATGAGTGGAAAGAATATAAAATATTAGATATGGCAGACGGGCAAAAATTAGAAAAATGGGGAGATATAATATTATCTAGACCAGACCCACAAATAATTTGGAAAAATAAAAGTTTTCCTGATAAATGGAATAAAATAAATGCAACATATCATAGAAGTAAAACTGGTGGTGGCTCTTGGGAGTTCAATAAAAAAATGCCAAATTTTTGGCAAATACATTATAAAAAATTAACATTTAATATAAAACCAATGGGCTTTAAACATACAGGCTTATTTCCAGAGCAAGCAGTTAATTGGGACTGGATGATAAATAAAATAGAAGAAGAAAGAAAGAAAACAAAAAGAGAAATAAAAGTATTAAATTTATTTGCATATACAGGAGGAGCAACTGTAGCTTGTTTATCAGCAGGAGCTTCTGTTTGCCATGTTGATAGTTCTAAAGGTATGACAATATGGGCTAAAGAAAATGTGATTTCTTCTGGTTTAGAAAAAATGCAAGTTCGATATATAGTAGATGATGTTGTAAAATTTGTAAATAGAGAAATAAGACGTGGGAATAAATATGATGCAATAATTATGGATCCACCATCATATGGAAGAGGAACAAAAGGAGAAGTATGGCAATTTGAAGATAACATATATGATTTAGTAGAATTATGCACAAAAGTATTGTCAGATAACCCATTATTTTTCTTAATAAATTCATATACAACAGGAATATCAAGTACAGTTTTAAATAATATATTAAATCTAACAGTTGGAAAAAGGTATAAAGGAAAACAAGAGTGTGGAGAAATTGGCTTGCCTATGGAAAATTCAAAACTAATATTACCTTGTGGAATTTATGCTAGGTGGGAGAAATAAAATGAATTTAAATGTAATATATGAAGATAACCATATAATAGTAGTAGAAAAGATACCAAATGTGCCTATGCAAAAAGATAGTTCCGAAGATATAGATATGCTAAGTTTAGTTAAAAATTATATTAAAGAAAAATATAATAAACCAGGAAATGTATATTTAGGGTTAGTACATAGATTAGATAGACCAGTAGGTGGAGTTATTGTATTTGCAAAAACATCAAAAGCAGCATCAAGGCTATCAAATCAAGTAAGAGAAAAAATATTTAAAAAAGAATATTTAGCCGTTGTAGATGGAAAGTTAGAAAAAACAAAAGGAACTTTAGAAAATTATTTATATAAAGATGTAAAGAAAAATACAAGTTATGTCGTAGATAAAAATGAAAAACAGGCAAAATTTGCAAAACTAGATTATGAAGTATTAAAATATGATGAAAAAGAAAATGCAAGTTTATTGAAAATAAATTTACATACAGGAAGACATCATCAAATAAGAGTACAATTATCAAATATAGGACATAGTATTTATGGAGATCAGAGGTATGGTAAAATAGGGAAGAATAAACAAATAGCATTATGGGCATATAAACTTACTATTATACACCCAACAAAAAAAGAAAAAATGGAATTTGTTTCTATTCCTAAAAAGATAGGTGTTTGGAAAATATTAGAGAAATAAAAATCAAAATACAAATTTTATTTGATTTTTTTTGTATTGTATAGTAAAATGATACTGTAAGATTTTAAAAACAGAGGTGAATCTGATGCAAAAAATAGAAATTGGAATTGGCGAAAGTAATTTTAAAATTTTAAGATTAAAAAATTATTATTTTATAGATAAATCTTTGTATATAAAAGACATAATTGATAATACAAGCAAGGTAATATTAGTTACAAGACCACGTAGGTTTGGAAAAACTTTAAATATGAGTATGCTAAGATATTATTTTGATATAAAAGGGAAAGACAATAAAGAATTATTTAAAGGTTTAAAAATAATGGAACAAGACGAAAATTACACATCTAAACTTGGATATTATCCAGTAATATATTTAACTTTAAAAGATGTAAATGACAGAAACTTTCATAATATGTTATTAGATTTAAAAACAGCAATGATAAATATGTATAAAGAACATATGTATTTATTAAATAGTGATAAAATTTATGATTTTGAAAAAAATAAAATAAATGATATCTTAAACGCAAGAGAAGATGAAATAGTATTAAAAAATGCTGTTAAAGATTTAAGTGAATATTTAAATAGATATTATGGAAGACCAGTAATATTATTAGTAGATGAATATGATGTGCCTTTACAGTCTGCTTATGTAAAAGGTTATTATGATGAAGCAATAGAATTTTTAAAAGGTTTTTATAATATTACTTTTAAAGATAATGAATATTTGGAAAAAACAGTTTTAACAGGAGTATCAAGAATTGCAAAAGAGAGCCTATTTAGTGGTATGAATAATTTTAAAGTATTTACTATAATGGATAATGAATTTGCAGATGACTTTGGAATAACAACA
>CALYBF010000058.1 GCA_944393755.1 uncultured Clostridia bacterium
TTCTTGTTTTTCTTCCTTTTCTTCTTTTTTTGGTTCAGGTTTACCTAAGCCAAATAACTCACTTACTGTCATTGGCTTATTTGGTCTATTTCTATAGACAATATTATAATCTTTGTTTTGTTTTCTTTCTACAAAACCAACACTATTTTTCTTTTCTTGTTTCTTCTCTTTTTCTTTTTTCTTTTCTTTTTCCTCTTCTTCAGATATTATAACTTCTCTCCTAATAATAACAGGAGCTTTTTCTTCTTTCTTTGCTTCTTGCTTTCCTTTCTTTGATGCAGGCTTTTCAGTTTTATTTTCTGTCTTTTTTTCTTGTTTTTCTGCCTTATTACCACTTTTTAATGCTTCTTCTATTTTCTTTGCTTCTTCATCTTCTACACCGCTTAAGTGGCTTTTTACATCAATATTTAATTTTTGTGCTATTTCTAATACTTCTTTACTTGGTAAATCATATTTTTTTGCTATGTCATATATTTTTATCTTACCCAATAGTTCCACCCCCATTATTTATTTTTTGTATTTCGTTTGATAAATTTACATTTTCTATTCCTATTATTGCTTTATTATTTTTTCCTATTGCTTTACTTAACATTTCAATATTTCCTCCAACTATTATTGGTACATTTCTTTCTTTTGATAATTTTATAAATTTATCTTTCGTTCTTTCTGAAGCATCTTCTGCTACAATTAGTAATTTTACTTTGTTTTTATTTGTTCTTTCTTCTACACTGTCTGAACCAAAACATATATTTCTTGCTTTTGCAGCAAAACCTATTAAACCTAATATTTTATTATTTATCAAGTATTACACCTCTTAATTTCTCATAAATTTCATTTGATATTTTTGTTTCAAATATCTTTTCTAATCTTTTTGTTTTTATTAATTTTTCTAAGCATTCTATATTATCACAAATATATGCTCCTCTTCCTTGCATTTTTCCTGTTCTATCTATATTTATTTCGCCTTCTTTGTTTTTTACAATTCTAATTAGTTCTTTCTTAGGCTTTTTTCCATTACATCCCATACAAGTTCTTTCTGGTAATTTCCCCATAAAAAAGTTCTCCTTCCCTATTTTATGTCCAGTTTTATATTTTATTCTGTTTCATCAGCACTTTCATCACTATTTTGTTTTTCCATAAGCATTGTTCTAAATTGTGTTTCTGATTTTATATCTATTTTCCAGTTTGTTAATCTTGCTGCTAGTCTTGCATTTTGTCCTGATTTTCCTATTGCTAATGATAATTGGTCATCTGGAACTATTACTTGTGCAAATTTTTCATCTTCTTTTATATCTACTGCAAGTATTTTTGCAGGAAGTAAACTTGCTGCTATGTAAATGCTTGGATCTTCGTTCCACTCTATTACATCTATTTTTTCACCATTTAATTCATTTATTACATTTTGTATTCTTACACCTTTTTGACCTACACAAGAACCTACTGGGTCTATATTTGGATCTGGTGAATATACTGCAACTTTGCTTCTATATCCTGGGTCTCTTGAAACACTTTTTATTTCAATTACTCCCTCATATATTTCTGGTATTTCAAATTCTAATAATTTTCTTACAAAGTCAGGATGACTTCTAGATACTATTACTTGTGGTGCTCCTTTTGAGCCTTTTTCTACATCTAATACATATCCTTTTATTTTATCATTTACTATGTAATGCTCTGTAGGTATTTGTTCTTTCGTTGGCATTACTCCTTCTAACTTTCCTAAGTCCATTACTACTATTTTCTTATCTGCTTTTTGAATTATTCCAGATACTATTTCACCTTTTCTGTCATTAAATTCATTAAAAGTCAATTCTCTTTCCATTTCTCTTAATTTTTGTATTATAACTTGTTTTGCTGTTTGTGCTGCAATTCTACCAAAATTTCTTGGTACTATTTCTGTATCTATTGTATCTCCTTCTTTTAAATCAGGATTTATTTTTAGAGCTTCTTTTTCTGTTATTTCTGTTTCTGGATTTTCTACTTTTTTTACCACTGTTCTTACTGAATAAATATGTGTTGCTCCTGTTTTTCTATCCATTACTACTTTTACATTTTCTAGAGAATTAAAATTTCTTTTATATGCTGTAACTAATGCTGTTTCTATTGCATCTAGCACATAATCTTTGTTTATTCCTTTCTCTTTTTCTAATTCCTCTAAAGCTAATATTAATTCTTTATTATCAATTGCTGGTTCTTTCATTTTATATTCCTCCTTACCAATTATAAACCGTTTTTATTTGTGATATATTTTTTCTTTCTATATTAACATTGTTTTCTTCTGTTTCTAGCACTATTTCATCTTTATTAAAACTTTTTAGTATTCCTCTATATTCTTTTTTACCTAATTCATCTTTTTTAAATAATTTTACATTAACTTCTACTTCTAAATTTTGTTCTAAGTGTTTATCTTTTTTAAGTACTCTTTCTATTCCTGGTGATGATACTACTAAAAAGTATTTTTCTTTAACAACATCTTCTTTATCTAATATTGGGTTTATTTCATTATTTACTTTTTCACAATCATTTAAGTCTATTCCTTTTTTGCTATCTATATATATTGTTAAATAATAATCTTTCCCTTCTTTACTATATTCTACATCATATAGTTCATAGCCTAATTCTTCTATTTTATTTTTAATTAAGCTTTCAACTTTTTCTTCTACTCTTGACAAAATATCACTCTCCTTATACTAATCAAGAGTGGGATCTGCTCCCACTCTTTCTGTCTTTTTCTTAGTTACCTATAATATTATACCCAATTTTTTTGAAAAATGCAAGTGTTTTTCAAAATTTTCCAACACTACTTAAGAAATTTATTCTTTTAAGTTTTCTACATATAATAGCACCACTAACAATTGTTAGCGGTGCTCACAAAAAGCTTACTTCTCATCAGGATCTCTAAAACTCACTTCTGAAATATCATAGTCTTTCTCTCCATATATCCTATTTATTGCTCTTTCATAGCCTTTTCCATTTCCCCTTTCATATTCTTTACTTGTTTCGATTAAAACAAGAATAGAACTTAGCACAACATATATCAGCATAGCAATTGTAGTACAAAGTATATTAATACCTTCAATAGTTTTTACTGTAAAGCAAGCCTCTAAAAAGATTATAACAGCAATTACAAGTGATATTGATCCTACAAAGTGGAAAATCGAAACTCTTTTTCTTATATATGGTACTATAATAGTCAAAAGCAGAAATACGTCTATCACTATTAGGCTTATAAGTGAAATATGCATCTTGATTCCTTTCTGATTAAGCTTTTCCTTAGATTTCTTCATTTCCAAGACTTGGAACAATTAGTTTTATATTTGCTATATCACTCTCCTTATCCAAATCTTTTCTTTTCGAAATCTTTACTAAACGCATACCTTCTTAGGTGTATGCATAGTATATCATTTTTTATGTATATTTTCAAGTTTTTTCTATTCCTAATTCACTGTAAATTCATCTAAATAATAAATATCACAAGCGTTCATTCTTTGTATATGTTTCATATCTTGTCCAGAAATGTTTTTTAAATCGTCTATTACCTCTTGTTTATCAAAACCTTCATTACAAATAACAATTAAACCATTTTCAAGATTTTTGTCTTTTAAGACTTCTCTTAACTTTTCTTCAGATAAACTATTTACATCCAAAATATAAGTCTCTGGAGATAACGTACATAAGTAAATATCATCTAAAAATCTATTATTTCCAGTATTAAAAACATATAAAATAGGTGCATTTTTTTCTTCTATTTTATCTGCAATATGATTATGTTTTTCAAATGTAAAATCAAGTTTGTTATTTACTAAACCAGTAGTTGATTCTATTATTAAAAACAATACTCCTAATATTATTAAAATAGCTTTTTTAGTATAATATTTTTTAAGCAATAAATATGATAAATAACAAGTTGTAATAACAATTATCGGACATACTGGTAATATATATCTTAATTCTTTATATGGTGTTATAATACTAACTATTAATAAATACATAACCATAGGTATTATTATAAATATTCCTATTTTGTTATTTTTATCTTTTAATTCTTCATTTTCTATTGTTATTCCCTTTTGTTTATTAATTGACTTTTTCATAAATGCAATTACAATTACTAATATAATAAAAGGTATAATTAAATAATTAAATATATTTTTATCAATAATATTTATATATGTAACAATTCCAGTTAATATATCTTTGATATTCATACCTTGAGTTATAGCTCCTGGTCCTCTATATCCAAAAAATACGTGGTTTATTGAAAATGGAAATATTAATAAATATATTATAGCCGAGATTATTGCTGTCATTATATATTTTTTTAAATATGTATATTCTTTTGTTTTAATACTTTTATATATTAAAACTAAAAATGTTCCCATTACATATATAAAGAAATAATATTGAGTAAGCCCACCTATTATTAAACTTACACCTAATAATACCAAATCTTTTTTTCTTATGTTTTCTTTTTTATATAATTTCAAGAATATGTCTGTATATAATAATATTGTAAAAGTTAAAAGTGCATACATTCTAATATACATCATATTTTCCATCATTGCCATTGAGAAAGCATTTATAGCAGTTACTAATAACGCTAATTTTTCTGATGAAAATAATTTTTTTGATATTTTATATACATATATACTAATTCCTATTCCTATTAAAATATTTAAAGAAAGCCCTGTCCATTTTGAGAAACCATCTATTGTGCTTAAAGAAAATATTCTAAGTAATAAATAAAAAAGTGGTGGATGAACATCATTTTTTTGGTTTATATATACACTTAAAAAATCAGATATTTCATCACTATTTACTGATAAATAATCTATAAAATAATCTTTATTGTGCCAATTGTTTAAGAAATCTTCATTATCTGTAATATTTATTTTATCATAATTCATTAAACCATATGAATATGCTTCATCCATATGGAAATATTCTTTTTTTAGTCCTATACCTATATATAATATAATTTGTAATATTATTATAATAGCTAGTATTATTTTATTTAAATTATTTTTTATTTTTTCCATAAACTTCTCCTAAAATTAAATAAAGTTGGCTTTTAAAAACCAACTTATATTTTTATACATTAATTTCTTTCTTCTTGTAAACCTGCTTCTGCAATTTTTATATCTCTTACGTGGTTTATCTTTTCCCAAGTTGTTTCTCTTTTAAATAAACATTTAAAGTTTATTAGAAGCCATGACCCCATAAACAATGGATAACAAGCTAAGCCTTTTAACATTGGTTTAATTGGTCTTCTGTCTAAAAACATTGCTATTGCTGCTGTTCCTATTGGTAGTAAAAATGTTGGCACTAAATATCTTATAATATTTATTATTAATTCTGATTGTGTCATACCATCTCCTGCATACATTAAGAAGTTTGTTAATAGTAAAACAATTGTTATAACAAACATTGGTATACTTCCTACAATATATAATAGACCGTCAAAATTCATCATTGTTTTATTTTCTTTAGCAGCAACTGCTAAGTCTTTAGTATATTCTTTTATACATTGCATATGTCCAACTGTCCATCTACTTCTTTGAGACCAACTTTGTTTAAATCCTACTGGTTGTTCATCATAAACAATCGCATCTGTTGCCCAACCTAATTTTTTACCTTTTATTATTCTTTTTAATGAAAATTCTATATCTTCTGTTAATGTTACAGTATCCCAGCCTTGTGGTTTTACTACATCAAATCTTACCATAAACCCTGTACCATTTAATAATGGAGACATACCTATATTGTATCTTGCTAAATGATAAAATCTATGCATTGTCCAATAGAATAATGCGTAACCTGCTGTTATCCAACTATCTGTTGGGTTTTTAATATCACGATAACCTTGTACTACATCTTCTCCTTGGCAAAGATGTTTATTCATATTTTTAATAAAGTTTGGATCTACTATATTATCAGCATCAAATACAAAAAATGCATCATATGGAGCATTTTCTTTTATTTTTTGTTGTAAAAACCAATCTAAAGCATAACCTTTAGTTTTCTTAGATGGGTTAAATCTTTCATATACAATTGCTCCTGCTTCTTTTGCTATTTTTGCTGTATTATCTGTACAATTATCTGCTATTACATAAATATCATATAAATCTTTATTATAATTTTGAGCTTTTAAACTTTCTATCAAGTTTTTAACAACAGGTTCTTCATTATGTGCTGGTATTATTGCCATAAATCTATGGTCTTTTTTTACTTTTAATGGTTTATCCTTTATTTTTACTAAAGAACATAAACTTACTAATACTTGATATAGCCAAAATATTGTTATTATCCATACTAAAGCTTCTCTTAGTATATATAAATAATCCATTTTTTTACCTCTTTCTAAAATAATATTATATTCTTGTTAATATTTATTTAGCTACCTTTATTATTATACTATTTATTAATAGTTTTTGCAATAATTTCCCATAAAATTTATTGAATTTTATGTAAATTTCTTCTATTTTTGTTAATTTTTAGCACTTTTTATAAATTATTAAACTTTTATTAATTTTATTTAACTTCATAACCAGCATCTTTTATTGCTTTTTTCAAAACTTCATCATCTATATTTTCTTTTAATGTAACTTCAGCTTTTTTATCTTCTAAGCTTACTTTTACAGATTTTACACCTTTCATTTCTTTTAATGCATTTTCTACTTTTTTTACACAATGCATACAATTCATACCCTCAATATTTAATGTTTTAACAATTTTATCTTTTCCAAACATTTCTGTTCTCTCCTTCAAAAAAATTTTATTTAGTTTTTTAATATAATATATTATTAAGTATAATATATCAAAAAACAACAAAGTAAAAATATACTTTTTATTAGTTGTTTCTAAATTTTCTTTTATTGTTTTTATATTAATAAGCAAGTAGTACATACCACTTGCTTATTTTTTTAGTCCTCTATTGTGATTGTTTTATTTTCTTTTAAAGTATTTTTCATATCAATAACTCTTTGGTTAGAAGAACCTCTCCATTTTAACCTAAAATCGTGAAGTTCGTCTACATATTGTCCATCTACTAAAACATCAATATATTTAAAAACGTCTTTATCTTTTAGAGTTTCCCCATATTTATAACCTGTCCATACCCATAAATTTTTATTAGGGTATTTTTCTTTAAATGCTTTTGCAAGTTTTGTTGTTCCTTCAATATTTGTAGGATGCATTGGTTCTCCACCTAAAATAGATAAACCTTTTATATAATCTTTATCACATAATTCTAAAACTTTATCAATTGTTTCATCTGTAAACTCTTCACCTTTATCAAAGTCCCAAGTTTCTTCGTTAAAACAATTTTTACAGTGGAAGTGGCATCCTTGCATAAATATTGAAACTCTTACTCCTGGTCCATTTGCTATGTCCATTTCTCTAATTAAATTATATCTCATTTTACAGCCACCTTATTATCTAAATGTAATACCCTTTCTTTTATTTCTTGAGTTCTTCCTTTATTCCAAAAATTAGTACCAATATAACCACAAGTACGTCTTGCAACATTTAGTGTGTTATGGTCTCTATTTCCACAATTAGGGCAATACCACTCTAAATCATCATCTAACATAATTTCACCGTCATATCCACATTTTTGACAATAATCTGATTTAGTGTTTAATTCTGCATACATAATATTATCATAAATAAATTTAATAACTTCTATTACAGCATCTATGTTTCCTTGTAAATTTGGTGTTTCTACATATGATATAGCTCCACCTGGACTTAATTTTTGGAATTCACTTTCTAATTTTAATTTAGAAAATGCATCTATTTCTTCAAAAACAGGAACGTGGTATGAATTTGTTATATAATTCTTATCTGTTATACCTTTAATTGTTCCAAATCTTTCTCTTAAACATTTTGCAAATTTATATGTAGTAGATTCAATTGGTGTTCCATAAACAGAATAATCAATATCTTCTTCTTTTTTCCATTTATTTGCTGCATCATTTAAATGTTGCATAACTTTAAGGGCAAACTCTTTACCTTCTCCATTATCTGTATGGCTATCTCCTGTCATATATTTAACACATTCATATAAACCTGCATATCCAAGAGAAATCGTTGAATATCCGTGATGTAATAATTCGTGTATTGATTCACCTTTCTCAAGTCTAGCCAAAGCTCCGTGTTGCCATAAAATTGGTGCTACATCACTTGTTACATTACTTAATCTCTTATGTCTAATCTGAAGAGCTTTATGGCATAACTCTAATCTTTCATCAAATATCTCCCAGAATTTATCCATATCACCTTCAGAAGAAAGTGCAACATCTGGCAAATTAATTGTTACAACACCTTGGTTAAATCTACCATAATATTTTCCTTTACCTTCTACATAGTTTTTAGCTTTTGCAATATTTCCTAAGCTCATTGTTCTATCAGGTGTTAAGAAAGATCTACATCCCATACAAGGATAACACTCTCCAACTCCTAATTCATTTTT
>CALYBF010000059.1 GCA_944393755.1 uncultured Clostridia bacterium
AGAAAAAGAGGAGGTGAAGAAGAAATGGTAACTATGGCACAACAAGTAGTAAGAAATCAAGTTAAAATGATTAGAAGGGAAGGTCTAATAGAAGGAATAGAGCAAGGCCTTGAGCAAGGATTAGAACAAGGGCTAGAACAAGGGCTAGAACAAGGACTAGAGCAAGGGTTAAAGCAGGCAATTAAGGGTATGCTAATAAACAATGTAGAAGATGATATTATAATTAATTCTACAGGTGTGAGTAAAAAAGAATTAGAAAAGATAAAAAAGGAGATAAAATAATTTCTAAAACAAGTCAAAAACCACTTGCAAAATAGTTTAAAATGTAGTAAAATAGTAATGTCGTAAAACCTTTAGCTTAGTTTTTAGGTTACACCAGCTTTAAACCAGGCTATAGGAATAAAGAATATAGGAGGTGTATTACAATGATGAAAAAAGACTTAAAACAAGAAATAATTGCAAAATATAAAAGAGATGAAAACGACACTGGTTCACCAGAAGTACAAATAGCTCTTTTAACAGAAAGAATTAATGAACTTACAGAACACTTAAAAGTTCATAAAAAAGATAACCATTCAAGACGTGGTCTATTAAAAATGGTTGGTAAAAGAAGAAATCTATTAAATTACTTAGCTAAAAAAGATATTAATAGATATAGAGACATCGTTGAAAAATTAGGACTAAGAAAATAAAAATAAGTATAAAAGCCTATGCTTTGTTTAGCACGGGCTTTTATAGAGAATTTATATTGTACCCCAAGTTGGAAAATAGTAACTTGTATAATGTATTAAAAATTTATTTTTAAATTTTATGTTTAATATATTATAGAGGTTACAACAACTTGGGAACAAAGAAAGAAGGAGTAAAAAAATGTTTAAAAGTTATGAAACAGAACTAGCTGGAAGAAAACTAGTAATCGAAACAGGAAAAATGGCAGGGCTAGCCAATGGAAGTGTTTTAGTACGTTATGGAGATACTTGTGTAATGGTAAATGTAACAGCTTCTAAAGAGCCAAAAGAAGGAATAGACTTTTTCCCATTATCAGTAGATTTTGAAGAAAAATTATATTCAGTAGGAAAAATACCAGGTGGGTTCTTAAAAAGAGAAGGAAAACCTGGAGATAAAGCAATACTAACATCAAGAGCAATAGATAGACCACTAAGACCATTATTTCCAAAAGATTTTAGAAATGATGTAGTAGTTGTAGCAACAGTTTTATGCGTAGAACAAGATAATTCACCAGAAGTAGCAGCAATGATAGGAGCAGCTGCAGCACTTGGAATATCAGATATACCTTTTAATGGACCAACAGCAGCAGTAAACGTTGGTTTAGTAGATGGAAAAATAATTATAAACCCAACAGAAGAAGAAAGAGAAAAATCAGATTTAACATTAACAGTTGCAGGAACTATGAAAAAAATAACAATGATAGAAGCAGGAGCAAATGAA
Source organism: uncultured Clostridia bacterium (assembly GCA_944393755.1). Classification (GTDB taxonomy): domain Bacteria; phylum Bacillota; class Clostridia; order TANB77; family CAG-508; genus CAG-269. The sequence goes on from CALYBF010000059.1 coordinate 1,450, forward strand.
GTTCCAAATGACGTAATGCTAGAAGCAATAAAAGAAGCACATACAGAAATTAAAAAACTATGTGAATTTTTACAAAAAATACAAGATGAAATAGGAAAACCAAAATTTGAATATAAAGCATTTGAAGTAAATAAAGAAATATATGATTTTATAGAAGAAAATTATAAAGAAGAAATGAGAACAGCTTTATTAGAAGAAGATAAAGAAACTAGAGATAATAATGTTGATAGTTTAACTGAAAAAATAAAAGAAGATTATAAAGAAAAAGTAGGAGAAGAAGAATTTTCTGAAATTGAAGGAGAAATAGGAGAAGCTGTTAATAAATTTGAGAAAAAATGTGTAAGAGAAATGATATATAATGAGCATAAAAGAGTAGACGGAAGAAGTTTAGACGAAATAAGACCACTATCTTGTGAAGTAGGTTTACTTCCAAGAACTCACGGAAGCGCATTATTTACAAGAGGACAAACACAAGTAATGTCTATTGCAACATTAGGTATGATTAGTGAAGAACAAGTATTAGACGGAATAGATACTGAAGAAAGTAAAAGATATATGCATCATTATAATTTCCCACCATATTCAGTAGGAGAAGCAAGAACATCAAGAGGTCCTGGAAGAAGAGAAATAGGACATGGAGCATTAGCAGAAAAAGCATTAGTACCAGTACTTCCTTCAAAAGAAGAATTCCCATATGCAATAAGAGTTGTATCAGAAGTATTATCATCAAATGGTTCAACATCACAAGCAAGTATATGTGGAAGCACATTAGCATTAATGGATGCTGGTGTACCAATAAAAAGACCAGTTGCAGGAATATCAACAGGGCTTGTTACAAATCCTGATAATGATGAAGATTATGTAATGATGGTAGACATACAAGGAATAGAAGACTTCTTTGGTGATATGGACTTTAAAGTAGGTGGAACTAAAAAAGGAATAACAGCAATTCAAGTTGATATTAAATGTGATGGTTTAACATATGAAATAATTAAAGAAGCATTTGAAAAGACAGAAAAAGCAAGAGAATATATATTAGATAATGTAATGCTTCCTGTAATAGATGAACCAAGAAAAGAAGTATCTAAATATGCACCAAGAATAGTAAGTACTATTATAAACCCAGATAAAATAAAAGATGTAATAGGACCTGGTGGAAAAATGATAAACAAAATAATTGATGAAACAGGTGTTAAAATAGATATAGAAGAAGATGGACAAGTATTTATCTATTCAACAGATAATGAAAAAGCAATGCAAGCATTGGAAATGGTAGAAGATATTGTAAGAGATGTTGAAGTTGGCGGAATCTATTATGGAGAAGTAGTAAGAATAATGAACTTTGGAGCATTTGTAGATTTAGGTTGTGGAGGAAAAGAAGGTTTACTTCATATATCTAAAATATCTGATAAGAGAATTAAAAATGTAGAAGATGTACTTCATATAGGAGATAAAGTTACTGTAAAAGTAACAGATATAGATGACCAAGGAAGAATAAATCTTACTATGAAAGATTTAGTAGATAAAAATGATTAAGGATGTAGAAAAAAATTAAAAGCTGTGGAATTTCCATAGCTTTTGATGTAACTAAAGATTGGAGAAATTCTATGAGAAGACAAGAAAAATCTTTATTAGGAAGAATTACATATATAATTACAGTAATAATATTATGTATTGCACTTTATTTTTCATATCAATATTACCAAAGTAATAATTTTAATGATTTTGTAAGAAGTGAACGCAATTTATATACATCAAAATTCAAAAGAGATGATAAAGTAAAATATAGTGATAGCAAAAGCTATAAGATAGAATCTCAAGAATATAACGATGCTATGTTTTACGAAAAAGTAAAAGTTCAGAAAAACCAACCATATAGAGTAACTTGTATGGTAAAAACAGAAAATGTAGAAGCTAAAAATGGGAATTCAGGAGTGGGAGCTCAGATTTCTATAGAAGGTTCAACAGAAAGATCTTCAGCAGTACAGGGTACAACAGATTGGCAAGAAATTGAATTAATATTTAACAGTAAAAATAGAGAAGAAATAAATATTGGTTTTAGATTAGGCGGAAATTTGGGCGAAGCCAAAGGAACCGTATGGTTTTCAGAATTAAAAATAGAAGAAGGAATACCAGAAAATAATAATAATTGGAATTTTGCGTGTTTTATATTTAGAACAACAGATGTTACAATAGATAATAATAATGTACAATTACAAGTAAGTGATGTAGATATAAGAGATATTGAAGATACAATATCAAGATTTGAACAATCTTGCAGAACATTATCTAATGGAAAAATGAGAGCTAAATGTGATATTTATGAAATACAAACACCATTATCAAAACTTTCTTATGATGAAGAATTTGGCTATTATGTTGCACCAGAAGACGTAGAAAGTCAAATTAAAGATACAATATCAAAAAATAATTATGACCATATATTTGTAATAGTAAGACTTCGGAGATGAAGAACACGAAAATGATATTGAAATAAATGATTGGATAGGGTTAGGTGCTATGGACTATTATGGAATAGGTTTTTCGAATATAAGACTACCTAACGATTCTAGAAATTATACATATAAATATAATTCAAGAATAAACCAATTCCCAGAAGAAGTGTTCTTGCACGAATTTTTACACACACTTGAAAGAAATAGTGAAGAATATGGATATGAAAGACCTGAATTACACGATTATGAAAAATATGGATATAAAAATGAAATGTTAATAGGGCAAAAGAAATGGTATACAGATTATATGAATAAAAACATAAAAACAGATAATGGTTATGTTGGCTTGCCAGAAGAAATATATAATCTAAAACCAGCAAAGGCTAGCAATTTCCAAAATGGAACATATAAAATAGAAGCATTTAAACAACCAGAAAATATAATAGAAGAAATTAGAGAAATAATAGGACATATATTTGATAAATTTTAGAAAGAAGGAAGTATAAATTGAAAGTATCAGATTTTGATTATGAATTACCAGAAGAATTAATTGCACAAACACCAATTGAAAAAAGAGATGAATCAAGATTAATGGTGTTAGATAGAGAAAAACAAACAATAGAACATAGAAAATTTAAAAATATAATAGAATATTTAAAACCAGGAGATGTATTAGTTAGAAATAATACAAAAGTAATACCAGCTCGTATTTATGGTAAAAAAGAAACAGGAGCAAATGTTGAATTCTTATTATTACATAATATAGAAGGAGATATTTGGGAGTGCATAGTAAGACCTGGTAATAAATTACACATTGGAACAAAAGTAATATTTGGAGATGGTTTATTAAAAGCAGAAATATTAGATATAATGGAAGGTGGAACAAGAAAAGTTAAATTCTATTATAATGGAATATTTAATGAAATACTAGACAAAATAGGACTTATGCCACTTCCACCATATATTCACGAAGAATTAAAAGAAAAAGATAGATATCAAACTGTTTATGCAAAATATGAAGGTTCAGCAGCAGCACCAACAGCAGGCTTACACTTTACAGAAGAATTGTTTGAAGCTTTAAGAAAAAAAGGTATAGAAATTGCAAATGTAACTTTGCACGTAGGAATAGGAACATTTAGACCTGTAAAAGAAGAAACTGTAGAAGAACATAAAATGCATACAGAGCATTTTTATATAAAAAAAGAAGATGTAGAAAAAATAAATAATGCAAAAAAAGAAGGAAGAAGAGTAATCGCTGTAGGAACTACATCTTGTAGAGTATTAGAATCAATAGCAGATGAAAATGGTTTTGTAAAAGAAACTGAAGAGGATACAGGAATATTTATATATCCTGGATACAAATTTAAGTGTATAGACGGACTAATTACAAATTTCCATTTACCACAATCAACATTACTTATGCTTGTATCTGCATTAGCAGGAAAAGAATATATAATGAAAGCGTATAAAGAAGCAGTAAAAGAAAAATACAGATTTTTTAGTTTTGGAGACGCAATGATAATCTTTTAGCTGTAGGAGCGAAGCGACGTACAGATAAAAGATGCAATCGAGCAAAGTGAGATTGTAAACATTAAAAAGCTGTAGGAGCGAAGCGACGTACAGATAAAAGATACAATCAGAAAAGGAGAAAGAAATGAAACCAGCAGTAACATATGAATTATTACACATAGATAAAAACTCAGGAGCAAGAAGAGGAGTTGTGCATACTCCACACGGAGATATACAAACACCAGTATTTATGCCAGTTGGTACACAAGCTACTGTGAAATCTATGACACCAGAAGAATTAAAAGAAGAAGTTGGAGCACAAATAATATTATCAAATACATATCATTTATATTTAAGACCAGGAAGCAAAATAGTAAGAGAAGCAGGCGGACTTCATAAATTTATGAATTGGGATAGACCAATATTAACAGATAGTGGGGGCTTCCAAGTGTTTAGCCTTGGTGATTTAAGGACAATTAGCGAAGAAGGAGTAGAATTTAAATCACATTTAGATGGGAAAAAATTATTTTTTACACCAGAGAGTGTAATGGAAACAGAAGAAGATTTAGGTTCAGATATTATGATGGCATTTGATGAGTGTTGTCCATATCCTTCAACATATGAATATACTAAAAACTCAATGGAAAGAACAACAAGATGGGCAAAAAGGTGTAAAGAGGCACATAAAACAGAAAACCAAGCTTTGTTTGGAATAATACAAGGTGGTTTTTATAAAGATTTAAGAGAAAAAAGTGCTAAAGATTTAATAGAATTAGATTTACCAGGGTATGCAATAGGTGGAATAAGTGTTGGAGAACCAAAAGAAGAATTTTTAGACATATTAAGATTTACTACTCCACTTATGCCAGAAAATAAACCTCGTTATTTAATGGGAGTAGGAACGCCAGATTATTTGATAGAAGCAGCACTTGCTGGAATTGATATGTGTGATTGCGTACTTCCAACTAGAATTGCAAGAAACGGAACAGCTTTAACATCATATGGAAAACTTGTTGTAAGAAATGCTACATATGAAAGAGATTGGAGACCTTTAGATGAAGAGTGTGATTGTTATGCTTGTAAGAATTATACAAGAGCATATATAAGACATCTAATAAAAGCAAAAGAAATATTAGGTGTAAGATTATTATCAATTCATAACCTAAAGTTCTTGACTAATTTAATGGAAAAGGTTAGAATAGAAATAGAGAGAGATAATTTATTAAACTTTAGGGAAGAATTTTATAAAAAATATGGTTATACCAATTAATTAAAGGGGGAATACTAATGAATTTAATTGAAGAAAGCTTTCAACAAAAAGAAGAAAAAAAGAAAAAAAGAACCAAAGGAATTGTTCTAGGAGCTATAATTTTTATTATCTTAGTAATAATTGCTATCTCTTGTTATTTGTTTTATGTACAAAGTACAACAATGAGATTAATTTTAGATGGACAGAGTAATGAAAGTTTAAAACAAATTATTTTATGGAAAGATGGAAATATGTATTTTCCTATAAAAGATGTAGCAAGTTATTTAGGATATAGTAGTTACAACGGAGAGTATAGCCAAAGGTCAGAAGAACAAAGTAAATGCTATGTTCAAAGTGAAAATGAAGTTGCTAATTTCACATTAGGTTCTAAAATAATATATAAACTTGATTTAACAACAACAGGTAATGATTATGAAACAGTAGAAGTTGAGGAAGCAATTTTTGCTGAACAAGGAGTTTTATATGCTTCAACAGAAGCTATTCAAAAAGCTTTTAATATAAGTATTCAATATGACCAAAATGCTAATAGAATATATATTTATACATTACCATATTTAGTACAATCATATGCACCAAGAGTTTTAGATTATGGATATACACAAATTAGTGATGTTTTAGCTAATCAAAAAGCAATTTTACAAAATATGCTTGTTGTATCTAAAGAAGAAAATAAAGTTTATGGTGTTATTGATGTTAATGGTAATACAATATTAGAAGCAAAATATGATAATATAACATATCTTCCTGAAATAGGAGACTTTATAGTAGAAGCAAACGGAAAAGTAGGAATATTAGGTAGCAAAGGTGAAACTAGAGTTCAAATAATGTATGACTCTATTCAGTTAATGGATAGTGATTCTGGTTTATATGTTGCTTCAAATAATAATAAATATGGAGTAATAGATTTAAGGGGAAATATAAAAATATATATTGAAAATGATGAAGTTGGTATGGATATAACACCATTTTCACAAAATAATATTAAAAATAAATATATTCTAGCAGGAAACTTAATTCCTGTAAAGAAAGGTGAGCTATGGGCTTTATATGATAAAAATGGAAATCAACTAGTTGATTTTGAATACGATAGTTTTGGTTATATTGCAAAAACAAACAGAGATGCCTTAAGTTTACTTGTAATACCAGATTATGAAGTACTCGTTGCTTGTAAAGATGAAAAATACATTTTACTAAATTCTATAGGTGAAAAATTATTTAATGCACCAATTGCTGATGATATTTATATGACAATAAGTGGCGGACAAACTCATTATTATATAACAGTAAATAACCAAACAATGGATGCAGAACAATACCTAGATAATATTGGTGTTAGAAAACAAAGTGAAGGTGGAAATAATACTAATATAACAAATAACACATTAACGAATGCAAATAATCAAAATAGTAATCAAACAAATACACAAAACACTAATAATGTCCAAAATAACAATAATATCCAAAATAATAACACTCAAGGAAACGAAACAACAAATAATAACCAACCAGTAGAAAATAACGGACAAACGACAGAAGTAAATACAGAACAACCAGTTGAAAATAATGGCGGAGAAGAACAACAACCTATTGAAAACGGTGAACAACAAATGTTTTAAAAACTAAAGAGAAAGGAAAAACAATATGACAAACCCTAAAAGTCTTGAGGTTCTAAGAGAGAGAGAGAGAGAGAGAGAGCTAACATTTAATGAAATAAATAATAAATTTAATATAAATAGAAAGTTAAAAGAT
>CALYBF010000060.1 GCA_944393755.1 uncultured Clostridia bacterium
CATAGGTTAACAGTAATTAAAAGAGCTACAAGAAAAACTATTCGTATTTCTTGGAAAACATTATTGTATGCCCTATTCTTAACTTTTGCAAATATTATGGTTTAGTTTATAATTGAATATGATATATATAAAGTTTAAAATAGAGTTTGTTCTTACACAAACTCTATTTTATTTTTATTCTATTACAAATGTATAAGAATTTAGTAAATCTACTGATGTTGCTGCTTCAAATTTAATAGTTTCATTTGGTTCAATTGATTTCATTTTTGTTACAAGGCTTGCTAGTTGTTCTGCACTTTCATTTTGAAATATGATTTTTACATCTTTTTCTTCAAATTTAGTCTCTGTAACATTTGTTACATCTGCTGAAAAAAATGTTATTCCGTTTTCCCTTTTAAGAGAAATATTTTGGAATTTTAGCCCTAAGAATTCTTTTTCTTTAGCAAATTCTTCTGACTTATTTTCTTCAGTTGTAATTTGAACTTCTTTTTGTTCAAATATATTCCCTAACTTTATTCCTTCTATACGATTTACTCCAAATATTATTGCCGCAACAACTATTCCAACGACTAATATAGCAATTAAAGCATAAATTATTTTTTTATTTATTTTTCTATTTGATTTACTTTTTTCTTCCTCTATACTGTGTTTTCCATGTTTTGCTTTTTTCAATTAATCATCACCCTTTTTTATCAACAAAATAAGGTCATAAGACCTTATTTTGTTAGTTAAACTTATTTTGCTAATACATAAGATATTGTTAACTCTGCATCTGCATCATAACCTGTAATATCCCAAGTTAATGTCTTAGCTTGACTATTATATGTTATTCCTGCTCTTGATAATTGGTCATAACTATATTCTGTTGGTCTTCCATCTACTGTTACAGTAACTTTTTGATCTGCTGCTAATTCTTTTCCTAATTGAATAGTTACTATACCGTCTTCACTTTGTTCATAATCAACATCTGGTATTTTGCTAGCTTCTTGTGTAATAGCATCAAATGAATTGATTAAACTATCTTTATCTTTTGCTGAATAGAATAATTTTTTATTTGTTTCTTCATCTCTTGTTGCCATATCTCTTAATAAGTCTTCGCCTTCTCTATCCATACCAAAACCTATTGTGTATAATGTTGCTGAACCTTTTAATGATGTAGCTGCATTATTTGCATCATAATTTGTATCCTTTGTCCAGTCAGTATCTGGTTTTCCGTCTCCTAAGAATATTACAACATTATCATTATTTTTATTTGTAAAGTTATTTAATTCGCTCTTTGCTTTATTTATTCCTGCTGTAATATCAGTTGACATATTATCTGGAACCTTTATGCTATCTATGCTATTTAATCTTTGTTGATAATTTGAACTGTTTATTGCAGTATAGAATTTTGCTCCAACCATTGAAAGGTCTTGACCTCTATGATAATAGTCAGTATCTTTATATTGTTCTTCTGAACCCCAGTTAAATGTTACAACTCTTATTTCTACGTCTTCACCATTTCCGTCTGCATAAATATTTTCAACGAAATCTCTTATAGCATCTTTAGCAAGATCTAATCTTGTTGGAGGATTCCATCCCCATCCAACTTTATTATTCATACTTGAAGATAGGTCAAGTACTAATACGATGTTCTTTGCTTTTATTTGTTGTGAATATGTATTAGTTGTAATAGTTTTTTCAACGTCGTTTGTAACTTCTGTATTATCTCCTGGGTTTCCTCCTTCTGGTACAGTTATTGAGTTCATTATATCAGTTCCTGGTTTTGCTGTAACTTTTACTGTAAATGTGATTGTTGCACTGTCATTTCCAGCTACTTTTACATCTACTCCGTTTGCTAAATCATCAACAGATACTGTTCTTGAAGTATCTCCACCTAATGTTGTATTTTCGTTAACTGTTATTCTAGATGGTCTTGAAACATATCCTACATCAATTGCTTCTTTTAACTTACTATCTACAATTTTTACTGTTCCGTCTTTTGCAGAATTATTTGTTGCAGTAATAGTATATATTATTTCATCGTTATACTCTAAAGTTTTTCCTTCTTTATTGCTTCCCTTAACAACTGTAATATTAGGATTTACTTCTGTTTCAGTAACTAAATCATTATCTTCGTCTTTTGGAATATCTTTTCCTTCATTATCTTTTCCTGTTACTGTTACAATATTTTCAACTAAATCATTATTGTCATTAATGTCAGCTACTGTTACTTTATAACTTACTGTAACTGTCTTTGTTTCTCCTGGTTCAAGAGTAATTCCATTATTTCCTAATAATTCTCTTTCTCCGTCAACAAATGTTACTTTCTTGTTATCTGTAACTTTAACATTATTTAATGTTGTATTTCCTGTATTTCTAACAACGATATCATAAGTTATTACATCATTAACATTTACTTTTACATCTGCAACTCCGTCTTTTCTGTCTTTATCTGTAATTGGTGTTTTATTTACTTTTACAGATGTCTTTTTAATTTCTGCTCTTGGTATTCTAGTTATTTGAATTGTTTCTTCTGGTTCTTCTGTATTTGAATCACCAGCAAATGCTATTACTTTATTAGTTAATTGTGTTTTATTTTGAATATCTGCATTGTTTTCAACTAAATATGTAACTTCTAACCTTATTTCTTCTCCTGCTGCTAATTTTCCTGTTAGTCCTTCAACTAAGTTTTTATTTGCTTCATATTCTCTTAATTCAACTTTGCTAGTATCCATACCTGGTGCACTAATACTTACTAAAGTTACTTTCTTATCATCGAAAATTTTGAAGTCTTCTAAGTCTGTATTACCATTATTTCTTACAACAATTGTATATTTAACTGTATCTCCTATTTCTACACCATATACATCTGGATCTATTGCTGTAAAATCACCTGTTTGACTATCTGCTGGTTTAACTCCAGAAACAGTTTTTGTAGCTTCAATATGTTCTACTTCACGTGTATTTTCAATATTTACAATATATTTGTTATGTTCATCTATAGTAGTATTAGGTGTATAATTAGGTACTTCATTTTCACTTACTGTATATTGTATTTCTTTACCTTCAGCATCATATTTTGGTAAGTTTGTAAATTCATATTTCCAGTCTGTTGATTCATTTACTGTTTTAGGCTCTACTCCAGAAACTACCGCTTGTTGATTATTATCCATTACTTTCATTAATATTACTTTAACTTCTTCTGGTCTAGCTCCGTCAACATTATTAGCATCGTTCCAAGTTTTTGTTCCTGAAACTGTTACTGTATCATCTACAGCACTTGGATTAAATGTATTTACAAATTGTCCTTGTACTGGTTGACTAGATGTATAATATTTATCTAATGTTGCTTGTTCTGATTCAACTGTTGCTTGTTCTGATAAATTATATACTATTCTATTTCCGTCTTTATCATATACTGGTAAATCTGTAAATTCACCTTTCCAATTATTTTCTTCATTTAATGTTATTGGCTCTTTTTCAGCTCCAGTTAATGTTACTGTAATTCCAGTTACTTTATGTGCTTGTGCTGCCGCACTATCAATACCTTTCCAAGTTTTTATTACATCAATTGATATTTTTTCATTAACCTTGCTTGGGTTAAATGTGTTTGTGATTTTTCCACCTTCTATTGTTTGGTCATAATATCCAAATTTTGTTTCTTCTCCAGCTTTTGCTGTTTCTTCTACTTCATAATTTATTCTGTTTCCTTCTTCATCATATACTGGTAAATCTTTAAATGTATATGACCAATTATTTCCTTCATTTAACTCTTGTTGAGTTCCTGTTGGTTTTAATGTTACTATTACACCTGTTAATTTATTTGCTTGTGCTGCTGCACTTTCTGTATTTGCAAATTCTTTTTTAGCTGTAAATGTTGTTGTTTCGTGAACTTTGCTTGGGTTAAATGTATTCGTGATTACCCCATCTACTATTGTTTGGTCATAGTATCCAAATTTTGTTTCTTCTCCAGCTTTTGCTGATTCTTCTACTTCATAATTAATTCTGTTTCCGTTTTCATCATATACTGGTAAGTCTTCAAATGTATATGACCAATTATTTCCTTCATTTAACTCTTGTTGAGTTTCTGTTGGTTTTAATGTTACTATTACACCTGTTAATTTATTTGCTTGTGCTGCGTCGCTTTCCATATTTGCAAAATCTTTTTTAGCTGTAAAGTCTGTAGTTGCTTGTTCTACTTCTGTAATAGCAACCTCTTTACTAACTTCACCATTTGCAATAGCTTCGTTAGTAATTTCAGTTCCAGGTTTTACGCTTGTTTTAACATTAATAGAAAATTCAATAGTAACGCTACTATTTGCTTCAATATCAACGTTCCATTTGATTACATTTCCATATAAAGTTCCTGCTGGTTCTGTTTTAAATTCTATTGAAGATAAATCAAGATTTGCTTCATCTAATTCATCTTTAACTTCAATTCCTTCAAGTTTTTCAGCTGTTTTGTTTGTAACTGTTATTGAATAATTAATAGCTTCACCTTGAATAACTGTTTCATCTCCAGTTTTTTCAACGTCCACGATTGAGTCATCTGCTGGGTTAATATTTGCTGAAGCAATAGCTGCAGTAATACTCATTGGTTCCCACCAAACTTCGTGTCCTTCACTTACTTTTCTTTCTGGAATTTCTACAGTTTCTGTTCTAGTAATTGTTGATTCTTCAATTTCTTCAGTTGCTGTAGTTGTTCCTGCTGGTCTTGTACCAGTTGTTGCTGTACCTGTAGTTGTTCCTTCATTTACTGTTCCTTCTGTTGTTCCAGCTACATCTGTACCTTCTTCTCCTTCTGTTGCTACTTCACCTTCAGTACCTTCTGGTTGTTCTGGTGTTGTTTGTTCTTCACCAGTTGCTACTTGTTCTTCAGTTTGAGTTCCTTCAGTACTTTGAGTACCTACTTGGTTTGCTTCAAAAGCTTCTGTTTGACCTCTATCTCTTAAGAACACAACTGTACCAGTAGCAGCAATAATTAAAAGAATAACTATAATTGCAGCTGTTATAATTGTTGCTTTTTTACTTGGCTTTTTAAACTGTGCCATTGAAACCTCCTCCTTTTACATAATTTCCTTGGCTTTTAAAATTAATCTTTCTCTATTACCATTTGTACAAGTAATTAGAGTAACTTCTCTTATAGTTTCATCTTTTGTTTCTAATATTGTTACATCATTTGGATCTGTTTTAAAAATATCGTATATTTGATAACTAATAGTTTGTTTATTTAAGTCAGTTAATTCTACAATATCACCAATTTTTAAATTCTTAGTTTTTCCAAACATTGTACCATTGTAATTATTGTGTCCTGCAAGTGATAAATTACCATATCCATTTACATCTCCGCCCCAGTACTTGATAATTGCAAGCCTCATAGGGTCTTTTGCTTCTTCTGGGTTAGAAACGTCCATTTCTAATATTGGATATTCTAAATCAATTGCTGGAATTTTTATTAAACCTATCACCTTATAGCCATTAAGTTCTATATTTTGTTCTTGCGTATCATCTACTGCACTATTTGAAAATACTTCTACTACCTCTTGATTTTTCTTTTCATTTTCATAACTTTGCATATTTTTAATAAGGATAAGACCTATTACAAATATGATTGAAATAATAAGAATACAAAAGAATATCTTATATATTTTCGCTTTCATTATTTATCAGCCTTTTTATTTAATTTTTTCATTCTGATAAAAACAATTATTGCAACTATAACTAAAGCAGCTAATAGAACAAATAATACTATGCTATCTCCTGTTATAGGTAATTTAGAAGTCTCTTGAACTGCAACTTCTTCTGTTCTTGCTGGTTCTACTTCTTCTATTCCTTCATAATATGTTTTCATAAACTTAGCATCATAAGTTGTTGTTCCATCTTCAGCAACTTTCTTTAATAATACAACATAATGTTCTTGTTCGTTATAATCTTCTGGTTGTACTATTTGCATATTTTCAACTGGTTGCCAACTATTTTCATTTTCTGCATTTTCAATTAATGCATTATATTGATTATAAAATCTGTTAGCAAATTCAATTTTTGAATACATAGTTTTACTTGCATAATCGCTATTTAATTCATTTGCTAATTCTCTAAGTTCACTATATCCTTCTGCTGGTAATTTAGCCATAACATATGAATATTCTGCTGTTTGATCTTCATCTGTAATTTGTAGACCTCCAACTTTATATGTATATGTTATACCATCTCTTTCTTCTGTTCTTGAAGCTAAATCTTTAGCTTCAGTTGTTAATATTCTTTTAGTAGTATTTTCAACTAAGCTCATTTTTTCTTGTGTAAACATTGTATCTTTGTTTACATCTAATTGTACTTTTATTTCACTACCATCACTTTTTCTTATGTATAAATAATTATTTTCAGCTGTTAAATCATTTGCTGAAATTACTGCTACTTGATTAGCTTCTTGTGCTTGTTCTGGATCACTATTATCTAATTCTGATTTTATAAATGTCTTGTCTCCTTCTTGTGCATTTTCTCCTGCTAAAGCATAATCAAAAGCTTCTTTTTCTAAACCGTCTACATATACTACAATATTTTCATTACCTGTTTCATCAGTAACCTTAATTAATTGTAGACCTTCATTTGCTGCAGATACTCTGCTAAATGGTACTAACATTGCAACTAATAACATTGTAATTAGTAGTACGATTAACTTAGCCTTTAAGCTTTTCATTTCTTTTCCCTCCTTTAATTTTTAAAAGAAAAAAATATAAACCTAAGATTTTATTTCTATACTTAATATTAAATTTTAATTATAGAAATATTCTTAAGTTTATTCACGTAAAAAAGCACAAACAAAACCTAGGCAAATGGCATAGTCGTCATTGTCTTTTATTCCATTATTATTAATTTTATTTACGGAATTAAGGCTTTGAGTTACTTTTTTCATCTTTTTTCCCTTTTTTACAAAATTTGAACTCTAGCTATATGGCTGTTCCCTATGTATTAAATTAAGTCCGACACTCTTATATTACAAAAATGTCATTTTGTAAAGCTTTTTTTAAAAAAATGTAAAAATTATGTAAAGTTTTTGTAATAAAACAGTCTTTTTTGTTTATTTCCGTAGGGTTTTAGGTTGTAGACACCTCTTCTATATTATTCAAAAAAGCAAAAAAACATACTATTTTTTTAGTTTTAGTATGTTTTCTTATAATTATTTTTCTAATAACCAATCAATTGTATTTTTATGAATTATTCCATTTGGTGAAAAGTCTTTCTTGTCCAATGATATTACGTATTTAGGAAAATTATCGTTAATCTGATTAAAAGCTCCAAATTCCCTTTTAACTACTTTATCATCAGCTAACAAATATGTAACTTGAATATATATTTTTTCATCAGTCTTAGTCGCAATAAAATCTATTTCTCCTTGTTTTGTTTTTCCAACATATACCTCATATCCTCTTGTTAAAAGTTCATTGTAAACAATATTTTCAAGTGCAAAACTTTTATTAACCTCATAATTATTATTTTTTATTTGAGCTATTCCTAAATCTGTCATATAATATTTATTTAAAGTCTTTAATACTGCTTTTCCGTGTATATCATACCTGTATGCTTTTTCTATAATTAAAGCTTTGCATAGTGCATTTATATAAGAATACAAAGTTTCTGTAGATATTGTTCTTCCTTCTTTAGCTAAAAATTTTATAACATTATTTGCTGAGAATTCACTACCTGTTGTATCTATTATATATCGTAATATTAAGTTAAATAAATTTGTATCTTTTATTCCCAACCTTTCTACTACATCTCTTAAAATAATAAATCAAATTCTTTAGTTTAGACTTTTATTATTTTTTTATTCTATTTTAACATCTATTATTAATTTGTATCTAATTTATTAGCAAAAATAAAAGCACAAAAGTTGTTATTGTTTAACTTTTCGTACTTTCATTTTGTTAATGCCATAAATTATCGTATCTTTTATTCTTCGTTTTTTATTCTCTCTATTTCTTCTTTTGTTAAACCTGTATATTTTTCAATAGCTTTTATTTCTACGCCTTCTTTTAGCATTTTTCTCACAATTTCTATTTCTCTACTTTTTTCTCCTTCTGAAATACCTTCTGAAATAGCTTCTTTTCTTATATTTTCCTTACCAACATTTTCTAGAAATTTTTCTACTTTTATTGCATCATACATTTCTCTTTCTTTAGGACTTAGGCTTAGCAT
>CALYBF010000061.1 GCA_944393755.1 uncultured Clostridia bacterium
AATAATTTAATATATTATAAACTTTATTTACGTGCCATTTTATTTCTTTTATTATCTTTTCTTGTGTTTCATTTAATAATAAATCAAAAGTAAATGTTAGTTTCATCTCTTCACCTCCAATCTACTTTTTATTTATATCATACAAAACAAATTTTTGCAAGCAGTTTTAAGTAAAAATTTATTTTTTGCTTTATTTTAAAACAATTTGCTTTACTTTCCTAATATCTAAAATATCTAGTGGATAACTAATATTATTTTTTATATTATAAATAATATTCTCAAAACCGTCTCCACCTCTTATATCTTCTTTTGGTAATTTTTCCATTTCTTCTATTGTAAACCATTTAACATTTTTGATTTCATTTTCCCTATAATCTAATTGTTTTTTATCTTCTAAAAAGCCATTAAAATAAATAATTAATAAAACACCTTTATTTGTAACATAATTTTGAATAAGTAAAATACTATTTACATTTATTTTAAAACCTGTCTCTTCTAAAACTTCTCTTATTACCGCTTCTTTTACATCTTCATCTATTTTTAATTTTCCACCTGGTAAGTCCCATAAGTTTTCTACTTCTTTTTTATTTTCTTGTACCATTAAAATTTTATCTTCGTTTTTTACACAAGCAGAACAAATAATATTAATACATTTTTCCATAAAAACACCTACTTTTCATCTTTTATTATATCTTCTAAAATTCTAATATAACTATCATATCTAGCTTTACTAATAATACCTTTTTGCACAGCTTGTTTCACTATACAATCTTCTATTTTTTCTTTATAATGTAAACAATTAGAATACTTACAATTTCCTTCTAGACTTTTAAATTCTTGGAAATATTCTTTTATTTCGTTTTTATTAAAATTTGAAACATCTAAACTCCTTATCCCTGGAGTATCAATAATTGATGAGTTTTTATCCCATATATAATATCTAGAAGATGTTGTTGTATGTCTTCCTTTTAAACTTTTTTTACTTGTATGTGAGGTTTTTACTTTCTCTATCCCAATTAACAAATTAGTTAGTGATGACTTACCAACACCACTATGCCCAAGAAAAATAGCTTGCTTTCCTCTTAAAATACTTTTAAGTTCTTCTATTCCTGTACAATTTATAGTTGATGTTTCTATTACTGGAACTTTTATTTTTCTATATACATCTAATATTTTTTCTTCTTCATTTGTCTTCAAATCAGCTTTATTTAAACATATTACACAATCTATATGATTTTCTTGTAAAATTAATAAATATCTATCAATTAATTTTTGGTGTAATGGTGGCTCTTTTGCAGATACAACAATTACTGCTATATCAACGTTTGCCGCGATATTATTTCTTATACCTATGTCATCTTTTTTTGAACTATCTTTTTTAATTCTTGATAACAAATTCTTTCTTTCTATAAGATTTTCTATATAATATTCGTTTAACTTGTTTTGTTTTATTGTTACTACATCACCTGGAAATATAATTTTATTACAAGGAGCATTTATTCCTTTTCTTAAATGTGCTTTTATTAGCTCATTATCAAAAAGTATAATAGCTTCACTATATTTTGTTTCTATAACTATTCCTGTACTTTCATTAGTATTTTTTATAATAAAATCTTCATATTGATTTATTGTATTTGTATTTGATTTTGCTTTTTTCTTTTCTTCTATGTGTCTTTTTGTATATGTACTTTTATATCTATTATAATGTGGCATTTATAACTCCTTTTGTTTTTTCTTTATTATACTATATTTTCTTTGTTTTTTGTTATATTTTAGTTATCTTTTTTATTCTTTTTTGTTTTTTATTTTTCTTTTTTCTTTTTTCTCTTTTCATTTCTCCACATAAGCCTTCTCAATACTATTTAAATTGTCTAAACTATTTAAAATATTAAGTAAGCAGTCTTTAGGTTTTATTTGAGCAATTACTTTGATATATGCTTTTTCTTTATCAACTTCTGCTTCTAAGTTTTCAATATTAACCTTGTTTTTAGAAAAAACATTAGTAATATCTAAAGCAAGGTTATCTCTGTCTTTAGCAACTATTTTAAAAGTCTTTATTTTAATATTTTTATCTTTATTTTTATTTAAAATTTTCATAATATTAGTCTTAGCTTTTGCAGTCTTAACTTCTTTTAACCACTCTTCTTGGAAATTAGTTTCTTTTTTACCTATTTCAATTTCAACAATATTACCAGTCTTTAATTTAGTAATAAATGGCATTGAAATACTGTTTATTATACACCTATTTATGTGATTACCAATACTTGTATGAATAGAATAAGCAAAATCAATAGCAGTTGAGTCTTTTGGTAAAACTTTGATATCACCTTTTGGGGTAAACACATATATCTCATCATCTAATATTTCATCTTTTAAAGTTTTAAGAAAACCTTTTGGGTCTTTTACCATTTTTTCTAATTCTAAACTATCATAAATTCCAGATAAATTTTCTTTAAAATTAGTTTCATCTTGTTTTTCTCCATAATAATTAAAATATGGAAAATAAGCTGTTATTCCATATTTATCTATTTTATCCATAATAAAAGTACAAATTTCTAATTCAAAAATAATACCATTTTCACCAAGTACAATTTCTTCTATTGCTTGGTATTTATTATTTTTAGGTATAGCAATAAAATCTTTAAAACTCCCTGGTAAGAAAAAATACATCTTATTTATTATACCAAGTATTTTATAACAATCTTGTTTTTTATTTGTAATTATTTTTATACGAAATAAGTCTTTTATTTCATCAAAATTAATGTTATTTTCAGTTATATTTTTATAGACACAATATAAACTCTTAGTATCTATCATCACATTTGGGAAAATTCTTTGTTTTTTTAACTCCAGCTCAATTTTATATTTTGTTTTCTTTAGTAATTCATTATTGCTAGTTATTTTCTTATTTACCCTATCTTTTATATTTATATATTCTTCTGGATATAAATATTTAAAAGCTCCATCTTCCAACTTTACTTTCATATCATACATACCAAGTTTATTAGCAATAGGAGCATATAATTCAATTGTTTCTTTGCTAATTGCTATTTGTCTATCTCTTTTTAAATGTTCTAGAGTCATTATATTGTGTAATCTATCTGCTAATTTTAAAATAATAACTCTAATATCTTTTTCCATAGCAATAAACATTTTCTTGTAATTTTCTGCTTTTGTTTTCTCCGTTGTTTTAAATAAAATACTAAGTTTAGTTACACCTTCAACTATATTTGCAATATCAGTTCCAAACAATTCTTTAATATCGTTATATGTACTATCTGTATCTTCAACCACATCATGAAGAAGTGCAGCACATATAGTTTCTGTATCTAAGCCCAGTTTTGCTAATATATATGCTACATTTAAGGGATGAATAATATATGGTTCACCAGATTTTCTTTTCTGGTTTTTATGTTTTTCTTTTGCATATTTATATGCTTTTATTATCTTATTTTTATTTATATTTCTGTTTTTCATTTTAGAAATATAAATTATATCTCTAATATTTACATCTTTAGTATTATCCATACAGTATTTTCTCCTATCCATATTTTACTTTGCTAGAATAATATCTACAAACATTATGTAATAATTCCTTATCAATTAAAAACTCTTTACCATTTTTTCCAATAGATGAGTTTTTGACTTTACTATCTAAGCATTTACTACAAGCTAGGCAATTATTATTTTCACTATTTAATATTTTTGGTTCTTCTTTTTCCAAATCAAATGTAAAACTAGGAACAATCTCTGATAAAACAGGACAAAATGTGGCTTTTAGTCCATCTTCTTGCATCCATATTTGTAAACCTTTTCCACCATTTTGACAATAAACCTTATTTTCAGTTTTATAAACATCATATTCTTTATTATCTAAAAATATTTTAGGTATTTTAATTTTCAAGTCATTTCTAATTGCTATTTTATTTATATCATTAACAATTTTAACCCATTTTCTTGGGGTTACGTGTTCTAGTTTAATATCTCTTCCTTGTAAACTTTCAAAACTACCTGCGTGAAATGTAAACCATTTTATTCCTAATTTTGAATAATAATTAATAATATCTTTATAATCATCTTGGTTAATTTGCCATACAGTTGGCTGAATTTTAACAATTATATTTTTATCCAAACAATATTTTATTGCTTCATTTATCTCATCTAAGTTTATATTTTTTGTTCCTTTTAAATATTGTAATTTTTCATCATTAATTGTATCAACACTGTAACTTATATAATTTATATCTTTAGACTCTATTCCTTCTGTTAATATTTTTATAACCTCTTCTCCATTATATCCTGATGTTGAAAACATTACTTTTTTCCCACTTTTTATAAATTCTTTTGCAGCTTCATTACAAAACTTAGTATCTACAGAGACATCTGGGTTTCCTAATATATATGCATTTTTTAAATTTGGTAATTTTTCTATTATAGTTTTTATTTGTTTTATATTTCCTTGGTAATCTTTGTGTTTTTTACCATAGCTTTCCTGTGTACAACCAATACAAGAACATGTACACCTTTTTCTTCCATAAGTTCCTGTATATAAGGTTAGTTCCTCAACATCATCTAATAAACTATTCTTGTCCATAAATACCTCCTAAACTTTTTTCTTGTAATAGTTTATGAAGGTTATTTGTTTTTTAGAACAAAAAAATAAGATTTTAGTAAAAAACTAAAACCTTATATATTTTTATTATTTATATTTTAATTATTTTCTTTTATCAATTGCATAACTGCTTCCCATAACAGATTTAGCTGCGTGTTTTACTTGTGCCCCTACTTCTCCTATTTCTAGTATGTTATGGAATCTTCCAACATCTGCAACAACAACACCTACAGATAAAGAAGTTAATGGGAATTGTTCTATTATTCCTTTTCTATTTGCTACTTCTATATAGCCTTTCTCTAAATCTTCATCTGTAAAGTATTTTCCTACATTATTATCAAAATATGAGATTATATTTTGACATAATTTTTCACAATTTGTACCAGGTACAATTGCTACAAAATCATCTCCACCAATATGTCCTACAAATGTATTTTCAATTTCATCACTATGTACTGAAGAAATTATTGTGTCAGCCGTAAATTCTATTATTTGGTCTCCTTTTAAGAAACCATATACATCATTATAAGCTTTAAAGTTATCTAAGTCTAAATACAAAACTGAGAAAGGTTCTTTTCTTTCTAATCTTTTCTTTAATTCTGCGTGTATTTGTACATTACCTGGAAGCCCTGTTAATGGGCTTACTACCCTGTTACTTGCAAGTAATCTATTTAAATTTTTAACCGTATAATAGAGATATTCTTCATCTACTGGTTTTTTTATAAAATATTCTACAGACTCTCTCAAAATTCTTACTCTATGTTCTCTTGAACCTTTTGATGATACTACAATTACTGGTGTTATATAGTTATCCTCATCTTTTCTAATTTTTCTACATAAATCTATTACATCTCTATCTATTGCGTCTTCGTTTATAACAATTAATGCTGGTATGTTTTTTAACGCAATATCTATTTGTGCTGTTTTTACGCTAATAAATTTATATTCTGGATCATTTTTAAATAATTCTCTAAATATCACAATTGAAGAATCATCATCATCAATTATATAAATTTCTTGTACCATTTTTTTCTCCTTATTTTTTATTAAACTAATTATATACAAAGCTGTACATAAATTTCAAGTATTTTTATTTTTTTTCTTCGTATTTTTTTTATTATTTTCTTTATCTTTTTAATTTTTCTTTTTATTTATATCTTTCTTTTTGTTATTGTTATTTTTAGAAAGTTCTATTTTCTTATTTAATATCTCTCTTATTTCTTTGGTATCAATAGCTGGGAAAGCCTTTTTTAATCTATATACATTTTTATATAAGTGTTTTGTAATTCTTTGCTTTCTCTTATCTAATTCTTCAACTAATTTTTGTACATTTTCCTTAACTGCTAATTTTTCAGCATTTTTCTCTGTATCTGTAATTTTCTTTATTTCTTTCAATTTTTCTTTTATTTGATTGTTTAATTCCTCTACTTTTTCTAGAGCTTGTTTAATATTTTTAACTTTTACAATGCTTGTTATAGCATCTATTATAAAAATTAGAGTTGAAATGCTTATTACTATATAAATTATATTTGTATCTATTTTTGAAACAACACTTACCATAAATGGGTGTATAAATTTCACAAAAGCAACACCTAAAAACCCCCAATAAATAGAATTTGATAAGCAAATTCTCCCTTGGAAATTTATTTTATGGTCTGAATAGTCCCAATATTTTGTATGGAATATTTTTTCTAGTAGTACTCCTACTATATATTCCCAAAGTGTTAAAACAACCATTGATACTATAAATAGTAATACAATATTGTTTTCTAAACTTTTAAATACAGTTGCCATTATAAATGCACCAATTCCATATATAGGACAAATTGGTCCTTTTAAAAAACCTGTATTTATTATCTTCTTTTCTATTATTGACCTAAATATTGATTCCATAAGCCATCCTAAAAATGAATAGATTATGAAATATGTTAAAAAATTAAATATTTGATTTTCCATATTTCTCCCTTTTTTTAAGCCTCCTTTTTTAGGAGGCTTTTTATTATTTATTTACTAGAACACCTGCTTCTTCACTTACTCCATTTACATTATATACAGTAACTTCTAGTGTATTTCTTCCGTCATGTAGAGCAAAACCACTATATTCAAACTGTTTTCTATCTTCTACATTAGGATATACTTTTTCTAGGTCTATTAAAAATTGTTGATTATCGTCTTGGTCTACTCTTACTTCTATTCTTGTTAGTCCTTCTTCATCTGAAGCATTAATTACAAAATTATTTTCTGTTCTATTTATTGTTACAGTTGGTTTTGTAACTCCTTTTACTTCTTGTTCTTTTGTTTCTGTATTATTATTTACATCTACTACAGATACTGTTAATGTGTGTTGTCCCATTGGTATTTCTATTAATTGTTCTGTAGTCATATTATTTATATCTATTCTTTGTTCTTCGTTTTCGTCCCATCTATATGTCATATATGATAGTTGATTTATACCATTTGCAGTAACTTTTAAATTACTTCCTTCTACTTCAAAGTTTATTACTATATCGCCTTGTCTTGTATATACTCTAGAGTAATTTGTTTCTTTTCCTTGCTGGTCTACTGCATATATATTTAATGTATTTTCACCTGTTGGTATTTCAATTGTTTGTTCAACACTTCTCTTTCCTGATGCTTCTAATTCCACTTGTTCTTCACTATTCCAATTATATGTTACCCTTCTTAATGGTGAATTATGTGTTATTTGTATATTTAATTGTGTTTCTGATATTTCTTCAACATAAATTGTTGGTTTTACTTGGCTATTTCCTACTTGTGAGCCTTTATACATTGAATATGACCCACTTCCTACCATTATAATTCCAAATACAATTAACGCAATTGCAAAAAATCTTGCAATTTTTTCTATTTCTATTGGTCCACTACTTTTATAAGAATTATAAGAATTATTTACTTTTTGTTTCTTTTCTTTTCTTGGTTTTGGTGGTTCTACACTTAATATTTGATTCAAATTATTCACCTCTTCTGTTTTTTACAATAAAATTATAACATATGAATTTTAAAAAGTAAATTGGAATTTTTATTAATTTAAAATTTTATTTGTTAACAAAATTTAATCTATTTTTAATTTTTTACTATTTTTAATATTTCAGTTAATGCTATTCCTGTTTTTTCTGCTATTTCTTTTGCTGGCATTTTATTTTTAAATAATGTCTTTATTATATTATTTTCTCCGGCTCTCTTTCCTTCTTTTTTTCCTTCTTTTTTTCCCTCGTTTCTCATTTTTAACATTGTAGCCTCTCTATCTTGTCTTAAATAATTTACATATCCACTCATTTCTATCACTCCTTC
>CALYBF010000062.1 GCA_944393755.1 uncultured Clostridia bacterium
GCAAGCAGTTTTGAGTAAAAATTTATTTTTTGCTTTATTTTAAAACAATTTGCTTTACTTTCCTAATATATAAAAAATACTAGGCGTTACTCCTAGTATTTTTATAAAGACTTTATCACATTTCTGACTTTTTACTTATAAATATAGGAAATGGAGAAACCTCAAACGTGGTTTGCCAGGTTATATGTTAAAAACACATCTCCCGGTCAAGACAGATGTGTTTTTTTATTGGTTATTTTTCTTTGCTAATAATTACTACGTTCTTCGTCTCTCCCTTTATCTATAAAACTATACCTGCTTAATAAATCCATTACAGTCATATCGTCGTTTGCAACATTATACTTTAATCTTACTTTTGGGTTTGTAAAATTTTGTGCATATATTTTATCTAACATCTGTATAATATCATCAAAAAAACCCGTATCATTACACAAGATTATTGGTTTATCAAATTCCCTACTTCTTTTCATTTCTATGGCAGTCATTAACTCGTATAAAGTTCCAACTCCCCCTGGAAAAAACATTAAGATATCTGAATTATTTATAAGTGCATCTGTTCTATCACTGACATTTTTAGTTAATATTTCTTTATCACAATCTAATTCTTTAAAGTCATCTTTATATATTTCTGGTGCAATTCCTATAACCTTTCTATTGTTTCTTTTAGCTACTCTATATGCAACCCCCATTATACCACTATTCATTGCTCCAAAAACTAAATCATTATCACTTTTAAATATTAGTTGCAATAATCTTTTTGAACTTTCTAAATATTTTCTACTTATATCATTTGAAGATGAACAACATACCGCTATATTCATATAACATCCCCCTTTACAAATTACTATCTTTTGTAAAATTATATATAAAAAAGCCAACATATTCTTTCTATTTATTATAAGTTTTTTAAATTTTTTAACACGATAATAGACTTTAGTTTTTGCTAAATCCTTTTTCTAAATCATTTAAACTTCTTTCTGCTATTTTTTTATATCTCTCTTTTTTATCTCTTATCTTCTTCCCCTCTAGTTCCGGCAATATTCCAAAATTTGCATTCATTGGTTGGAACTTCTTATTTGGAGTAGATATATATTTTGCTAGAGCTCCTATTACTGTTGTTGTTGGAAAAATTATCTGATTTTCACTCTTTCTAAACTTTTCTATTGCATTTAATGCTACAACTAAACCAGAAGAAATCGACTCAACATATCCTTCAACACCTGTTATTTGTCCTGCAAAATAGATATTTTTGTTACTATTCAAACAATAAGTTTGGTCAAGTAAATTACTAGAATTAATATAAGTATTTCTGTGCATAACACCATATTTTATAAATTCTGCATTTTCTAGTCCAGGAATTAAACTAAAAACCCTTTTTTGCTCTCCATATTTTAAATTAGTTTGAAAACCAACTATGTTATAAATACTAGCTTTGCTATCATCTTGTCTTAATTGAACAACAGCATATGGTCTTTTAGCAGTTCTTGGATCATCAAAGCCAACTGGTTTTAAAGGACCATATCTTAAAGTATCAATTCCTCTTTTTGCCATAATTTCTATTGGCATACAGCCTTCAAAAATCTCTCTTTTCTCAAAATCGTGTAAAGTTACAACTTCTGCGTTTACAAGCTCGTTCCAAAAATTTTCATATTCATCTTTATTCATAGGAAGATTTATATAAGATTGTTCTTTACCTTCTTGTTTCTTTAATCTTTTCTTCCACTCTTCTACTGTTTCATCTTTTTTCTTTTCTTCACTATATCTATCCCCATAAAAAGCAATATCAAAATTAATACTATCTTTACTAATAATAGGTGCTGCTGCATCATAAAAATACAATTTATCTTCACCTGTAACTTTAGAAATATCTTTTGCCAAGTCATCTGAAGTTAAAGGTCCTGTTGCAATAATTACAATTCCTTCTCTTGCTAATTCTTCAATATCTGTTACTTCTTTATTAACTACCTCTATTAATGGATTGTTTTCGATTTCTTTGGTTACTTTTTTAGAAAATTCTTCTCTATCAACAGCTAAAGCTTGTCCTGCTGCAACACTTGTTTCATCTGCTATCTTTATTAATAAAGAATCTAACCTTCTTAATTCTTCTTTTAATAAACCACAAGCATTTGTAAGTAAATTTGATTTAAAAGAATTACTACAAACAATTTCTGCTAAATCTTTATTACTATGTGCTGGTGAAAATTTATATGGTTTCATTTCATATAATTTAACTTTAATATTTCTTTTAGCAATTTGGTAAGCCGCTTCTGAGCCTGCTAAGCCACCACCAATAACTGTAATATAATCTTTCATATTTACTCCTATCAACGATTAACGGGGACGTTTCATTTTGGACATTTTGTCCAATCTGGGACAGATATATTAAAGATGTGTCCCTTTTAGGACATTTTGTCCAAAATGAAACGTCCCCGTTAGATTATTCAAATAATTTCATTATTTCTTCTCTTGAGAATCTGTTTATAAATTTAGTATTTGTATCTAACATACTATCTGCTAATTTTGCTTTCTTTTCTTGTAATTCATATATTTTTTCTTCTATTGAATTTTTTGTTATTAGTTTATATACCTGTACATTATTTTTTTGCCCTATTCTATATGCTCTATCTGTTGCTTGATTTTCTGTTGATATATTCCACCAAGGGTCGTAATGTATTACCATATCTGCTCCTGTCAAGTTAAGTCCTGTTCCTCCTGCTTTTAATGATATTAGAAATAATTTTATATTAGAATTTTCATTAAACTCATCTACCATTTTCATTCTTTCATCTACTTTTGTTGCTCCTGTTAATTTAAAATATTTTATATTACGTTTTTTTAGTTCTTTTTCTATTATTTCAAACATTGATGTATATCCAGAAAATAATAATATCTTGTGTCCACCATTTATTGCTTCTTCTATTATTTCTATACATTGTTCTAGTTTACTACTACCTTCATTATACCCATCTACAAATAAGCTTGGGTGGCAACATATTTGTCTTAATCTTGTTAGTGCCGCTAAAATTTGCATTTGTGAGTTTTCAAATCCATCTATTTCTACTTTTTCTGCTATTTCTTGTTTTGCCCTCGCTAGATATGTTAAATACAGATTTTGTTGTTCTTCGTTCATTTCATTATTTAATACTGTTACTGTTTTTTCTGGTAATTCTGTTAATACTTCTTTTTTGTTTCTTCTTAATACAAATGGTTCTATTAACATTTTTAATTTTGCCATTGCTTGTTCATCACCTTCTTTTACTATTGGTGTTTCATATATATTTTTAAATTTTCTATATGTGAACAAATATCCTGGCATTATAAAGTCAAATATTGACCATAATTCTGCTAAAGAATTTTCGATTGGTGTTCCTGTTAATGCATATCTTGTTTCTGCTTTTATTTCTTTTATTGCTTTTGCATTTTTCGTATTACTATTTTTTAAATATTGTGCTTCATCTGCAATTATATATTTAAATGTGTATTTTCTTTCTTTATACAGTTCTATATCTCTTTTTAATAAATCATATGATGTTATAATTAAATCATAATTGTCTATTTCTTCTATCAGTCTCTTTCTTTCTGCTAGTGTTCCTCTTATTACCATTGTTTTTAGTTCATTTGTAAATTTTCTTGCTTCGTTTTGCCAGTTTAATGTAAGTGAACTTGGTGATACCACTAAACTTGCTTTTCTTCCTTCTTTCTTAGCATAGTCTACTATTACTGATAACATTTGTATTGTTTTTCCGAAGTCCCATATCGTCTGCTAAAATTCCACCAAATTTATATTTATCTAATGTTTTTAGCCACCTATATCCTGTTTTTTGATAATATCTAAGAATATTATTTAAGTTTTCTGGTACTTTTATTTCTTCTTCTAACTGTTCCTTATTTAGACCATTTACTATTTCTCTATATTCTTGGTTTTTTATTATTTCTGTTCCTTTTAATGCTTTTAATAATTGGTTTAAATATAATGTTCTATTTACTGGTAAACGTAGTTCTCCATTTTCTATTTCTTTATAGTTTACGCCCATACCACTAGATAATTTATCTAAAAACTCTATTTCTTTATTATCTTCTAAGTTTATAAAACTTCCGTCTTTTAGTCTATAATATTTCTTTTTCAAAGAGTATTTTTCCATTATGTCTTCTAATTCGCTTGGGTCTATATCTATTTTGCTTAAGTCTATTGATAATAAGTCGTTTTCTACTCTTACTCCTATTCCCGTCATTTTTGTATTTCTTATTTGTTTTTTCTTAAAATTTTCTGTTACCATTACTTCGAATTTTTGCATATAAAAGTTTATGTCTTCTGTTAAGAATTCATATATTTTATCATTATCTGGTAATATAAATCTTAAGTTTTTTACATCAAACATAAACCCTGTTTTTCTAAATATGTTTAATGCTTTTGTTTCTTCTATTATGTTTCTTGGCTCATCTATTTTTTCTTTTTCATTTAAAGGATTTAGCTCTTTTTCTCCATAACAGAATTTTACATCCACTACCAAATAATCGTTTTTATCAAAATCGAAATATGTTTTTACTATTAATTCTTGTGGTTTATATTTTTTAATTTCTTCTTCTGATATTCCTTCCATTTTAATTGCATTTTTAACTTTAGGCGCTACTACTGAAAAGAATTCTGTTAATTCTTTTTCTCCAAATTCTATTTCTGTTACATAGTTTTTTCTAAATAATTCTAATAATTTTAAACTTGTTTTTTCAAATTCTTTTGAACATCTATATATTTTTTTATCTAGCAAAATATATTTATATATTTTCCCTTTTAATATTGTTATTTCATATATTTCTTTTTCTGGATATATTACAAAATTTCCTGTTGATGTTTTTTTCAAAATAAAGTCTAACTTTGGTTCTTCTTCTGTAAATTCTATTTTTTGATTTGTGTAATCTTTGTTAAATTCTACTTCTTTTCCTTTTAAGACTTCAAATAAATCGTCTATTCCTGTATTACTTAGTAATATATTTGTTTCATTTAATGCTTTTCCGTAATATCTAAAATTACTATTTGAGTTTGAGTTTGCAAATTTTATTATTTCTGAATATTTTAGTATAAAATCTAATAATGGTTTGCTTTCTTCAGTAAATACTTCTCTTGTATGGATAAATTCTAATTTTTGCCCATATTTATAACTTTCTTTATTTAACATTCTTGTATAAAATTCTGCTAAATTTTTTATTTTATACATTTTTCTATTTCCTATTTTAAATTCTACTTTTATATCTCCCGAGAATTTTTCATAGTAAATAATAGGTTCTATTTTTATAGTTCCTTTTTGTTTTATTTCATCTTCTTCATCTGATATTCCTTCTACCTCTTCTTGATAAAAGCTATTTACGATTTGCTTAAAACTATTAAATTTTTCGTTTCCTGTTTTTATGTTTAATAATGAATTATTTTTATTTTTTTCATTATTTTCTACGATTTCACCACTATATTGTGGATTGTTTACAAATTCTAAAACACTTGCTAATGTATGTTTACACACTCCATAATGGTTATAATAATCTTCACATGTGCAAGTTATATCTTCTACTAGTCCGTCTTTTACTGATATATATGTTTTATATATTTCATTTCCTATTACATTTGCACTTAAAGAAAAATTTAATTCATTTTCATATTCTATATTTTTTATTTTTACTCTTCCTTGCTTTTGATAATTAATTGCTCTACCTTTTCTGCCTTCTCCTGCATCTTTATATAAATCTTCTAATATTTCATAGCTTACAAGCATATTTTCTCCTCCACTTGGCAAAATATTATATTATAAAATAGCAAAAAAATCAAGCTCTATTTAGAAGATTTTTTGACAATATCATCAATAATATTAAAAAAATTTAAAAACAAAATAAAAATTTAAATCTCCTTCTTTCTGCATAAAAAAGAAAAGAATAAATATTCCATTTAAGTATCTTTCTTTGGAATTTAAATTCTTTTCTAAAAGATATTTATTTTTAGATTTGCTTACTACTCAAATTTATAATTAAATCCATATTATCATCTTTAGCTGCTTTATTTCTTCTAATCGCTCCACATTTTTTACACTTAAAAATTATAACATATCCTTTTTTACTATCAATTTCTAATCCTATTGGTTCTAAATCACCTTTGCAAGTTTCTTTTCTATCTCCAGGCATTATATCTATATGTTTTGAGTGTATACAATATGGGCAATGGTTTCTTGATGAATACCCAAGCTTTGGAACTTTCTTACCACAATTATCACATATAAACTCTTCGTCATTTTTTACAAAATTTTTACTTTCCATATTAATATTTAAAATCTCCTCCTCCAACAAATTCTTTTAGTAATGAATTAGTTGGTATTTCACCTTCTGGTATTGATCTAATATATTTTAGTACTCCAAGTAACCTTGATGCTTCTGCATATTCTTTATCTTCAGGTTTTATTTCTTTAAGGATAGGTGTTGCTAATCCTTTTAATACACCTAATTCATAAATAAGAGATGTATTAAATATCACGTCAGCATCTTCTTGAAAAGGAAATATATTTTGCACCTCACCTTTTGTTACGCTTGCCCATCCATCAATTGTATGTTTTGCTGAATATCCTCTAAACTGATAGTCTCTTACTATTCTTCTTATAAGTCTTACATCTGATGATGATACTTTTGTGTATCTATCCATATTTAAAACAGTTAATGCACTTATATAAATCTTGTATTTTTGTTCTTTTGGTATTCTACTAGTTAACTTATCATTTAGACAATGTATACCCTCTATTACTAAAACCTCATCTTCTTTTAGTTTTAATTTATTTTCTTCATGATATTTTTTTGTTCCAACTAAAAAATCAAATTTTGGTATTACAACTTCTTCGCCTGCTAATAATCTTTTTAAATGATTATTAAATAATTCTATATCTATTGCATCTATTGATTCAAAATTATATTTCCCGTTTTCATCTCTTGGTGTATCTTGTCTTTCTACAAAATAATTATCAACAGATATTGTTACTGGTTTTATTTTATTAATTCTTAGTTGTATTCCAAGTCTTTGTGCAAATGTTGTTTTCCCTGATGATGATGGTCCTGCAATTAATATCATTTTTATATTTCTGTCTTTTGCTATTTCATCTGCTATATTTGCTATTTTCTTTTCGTGCAAAGCCTCATCAATCATTATTACATCTTTTATTGTTTTTTGCTTTACTGCTTCATTTAACATATAAACAGCATTCATACCAAGTATTTTATGTATTTCATTATATTCATCAAATGCCCACTTTAACTTTTTATTTTGCATTATATCAGGCAATTTATCTGGTTCTTCAGCACTTGGATATCTAATTATTAAACCTTTATCATATTTTATAACATTAAATGTTTTTATTACACCAGTCCTGTTTGCCATAATTCCATAACAATAATTAAAATAATCTTCACAAAAGTTCATATATATTTTTTTATTTGATTTTAATTCAAATTGTAAAAGTCCTCTTTTTGTATTATGTTCTTTAAAGAATTTTTCAGCTTCATCTCTATTCATTGTAATTAATGTTATTGGTAAGTCTTTTTCAACTATTTCTTTCATTTTTGTATTTAATTCTTTTACAATTTCTTCTGTTACTTCAATATTTCCAATATCACAATATATTGCATTTGCCATTTGATAATTTACTGTAGCTCTGTTATCTGGGAATATTTCTCTTAATGCTTTTGCAAATATAAATATTAATGTTCTCCTATATGCTCTTAAACCTTCTTTGCTTGATATATCTAATAATTCTATTGTTCCATCTTCATCTATTTTTTTATTTAAGCACATATATTCGTTATTATATATTGCTCCTATTACCGTATATTTACTTTTTTCTATTTCATCTTTAAAAGCTTCTTCTATTGTTTTTCCTTTTTCT
>CALYBF010000063.1 GCA_944393755.1 uncultured Clostridia bacterium
TCTTTAAGATTTGTATTATTATCAGTCCAAGCATTTGTTTTAAACCTTCTGTAAGAAGTATTATACATCTTTGTTTTTCCTTTGTTATTTAATATCTCTAAAATAAAATTCTTATCCAAAATCCCTTCAGTACTATAACTCATAACAATATAATTTGCTTCAATTTCATCAATCAATTTCATAAACTCATCTTTAACATCCTTCTTTATAGAAAACTTTGACTTTTGCTTTTCATAATCTCTTAATCCTGTCTTGCCTTTAAGTTCCTGATTATCATTAACAACAATACTTTCTAAAGTACTAAAATTTGCGGGATACTGCCTTGTATTATATGGTGGGTCCATATACACTATATCTGCCTTCTTATTTTTTTTAACAAAATCAATAACATCATCTACAAATAACTTAATATTCCCTGTATTAATAAACTCTGGTTTCACTAATTTTAAATCTTTTAAAGCCATACTTCTCCATATTTTTAAATATGCACCATAAGTTCCAGCAGTATTTGATACAAAATCTGCGGAGTTCATCAATATACCTACTAAAAACATAAATTTTTCTATAGGCAAAAATTCCTTCCACTCTTCTATTTTACTTCTTATAGCATCGATTTTCTTTGCATTATCAATACTGAAAAATCTTCTTTTATATTTTCCCTCTTCACAAAAATTATCAAAAAAGTAACCTTTTACACCTTCTAAATTATTTAAATACTCTAGTATATCATCCAATTTTTCATAACCAATTATATTTTTTAATTCACTAAATTCAGGCTCTTCTCTAAAAAATAATTTACGATACTGCTCTGCTATTGCATAATTCATATTATCACAAGAAAAAACCTCACAATTATTTTTCAAAAAAAACTCACTAACACTTCCCGTTCCTGAGAACAAGTCATATACAACAGTATTTTTATAATTAATTTTAGCATCTAAAAGACTTTCTTCAATAAAACCTATTAATCTTGATTTATTTCCTATGTATTTCATTTTATACCTCTAATACAATCATTCTTATGTTATATTCTTCTTCATCTTTTTCTTCTATTACAATTACAAAATCCACCCATTTCTTACTTCCACTATGTATTTGGCTTATTAATTCACGTCCGTTTTCTTCTGTTCCTTTAAATATAACAAAAGTCTTATATTTAAGTTCAAGTCCTATTTTTTCATCAATAATTGTAATTAATTTTTTTATTCGATCAACTTGTTTGTTATATTCCTGCTCATTCTTAAAAAACTTATAACCAGCTTTACTTTCACCAACATAATATGTTCCTTTATCATCTAATTTTTCTTCTTTTGAAATATAATAGGCAATATCTGGTCTATCCTCATCTCTGTTTATATATAAAAAATTTTCAGTAGGATATAATTTAAAATCAGACCATGAACCACAAGGCGGATTTATAAATGATGGCTTTATTTTTTCCATTTTTAAAATTGTTTCAAAAAAACAAGTAACATTATCTTCAGTTATTTCTTCCTCATATTTTTTTCTAGAATCTTTTACTGCCTTATCACAATTTTTGTCTAATATATTTAAATCTCTATCAATAAAAATAGTTGCATAATTATTAATTGATTTATATATCTTCATATTTTTTGCATAATTAGGATTATATTCATCTTTATTAGAGTGATCCATTAAATATATAATACAATTAATTTTACCAAAAGATTGCCTATAAAGTTCATAAAAAGCTGGTATTCTCCCATTATATGGATCTGGAAGTTCCAATTTACCATTTTTAGTTAACCTCAATAAAATTATTATCGTAGGTAATTTTGAATCCAAAGAATCTTCCCAAAAATAATCTCCTCTATCTTTTATTTCAGATAATTTACTTACCAACTTCTGGGTTTCAAAAGTTATCCCAACTGGGCATTTAGGCGACAATTGGTAAAAATCTATATCTCCTAATTGATTTTTTAAATAATCCTTTATTCCTACTTTATTACCATCAACCTCAAAATCCCTCGTCGAAACTGGCTTCCATGGAAAAACATCATCAAAAAACAATGGATAATTTTTATCTTTTGATTCGATTTTCTTAACTATTTCCTCTTCAAAATCATCTTTTCTCAATAAATCCAATGTTCTTTTAGGTAACTGTTTTTCTTTAACTCTTCCTATTTCTTTTTTATAATAATATTTCATATCAAAAAAACAACGTTTTAAATTTTCGCGTGCTATATCTGAATTTTGTCCATATGTAATTAAACTAAGAATATATTTTAATGATTCTTTTCTAGTATCTATCATCTTTGAGCCATCTTTATTTATTATATTTTGCTCAACATCTTCATGGTCATATAAAGATAATATTGCTGGTGTTGAATTTTCGATAGATAAAGCAAAGAAAGATAGTACAAAAAGTGGACTTGGTTTTCTAACATTATTTCTTGACATATCTTTTTTTGAGTAATATGCAAAAAATATAAAAGGGAACTCCTGTTGTAGGAAATTCATTATTCTACCATGTCTTTGCCATGTAGCATCACCAACAAATGCTGTTTCTGTATTTTCTATTGCACAAATGATTTTATTTTCATTTTGTGAATAAATAACAACATCTGGTTTATCTATTTTATATATTATTTGTCTTACTAATGTTGGTAGTTCTCCATTATGATAAAAAGAACATATTATTATTGTATATTTTTCTCCATTTATATCATATATAGAAATATAATTTGAAATCCCATTATATCCTCTCTTAATCAGTTTCATTTCACTATTATATTTCTCTAGCCAAAATAATATATGCATTCCTTCTTGTAAATTATCACAATAGAAATAAAATATTTTACTATCTTCATATTCTTCTTTTTCTAAGTTTTTAAATTTGTATTCATTTTTAGGTAATAAACTACTCATATATTTAAACTTCCCTTCTAAATATCAATATATTTTGGTGTATCATTGAAGGAACATATGCTCTAGGATATCCAAAAACGTGTAAAGACTTACTATTATCTACCCAAATAATATTTGATTTCATTTTTAAATCTTGTGCTTCACTAATTTTCATTGCAAGTTCTGCTGATAAAAAATGATACTGTTTATCTCTATAGATATCACCTATAAACACTGCCATATATTTTCCTATTTTTAATTTCCTTGATGCTTTATATAAGATATCATACATTTCTTGTAGCCATTCTTCTTTAGTTTGATTTTTAGTATTATTATCAAAATCATTAAGTTTTGACTGTTTAATCTTTTTATTTCTAGTTTGCTTTAAAGTATCAATATTCCAATAAGGAACATCTGTTAAAATAAAATCCACTGACTCATCTTCTATATTATCTAACTCTTTTAAAGAATCTCCTAGTATCGTTCTTTGCTCTTCTAAATTTTCTAATTTACTAACTTTTTTATAAATATCTATCCACCTTTTAGTTATATCTATTCCTATTGCTTTCCTATCAATAAGACTAGCACCAAGTAATGTTCCTCCAACACCCATAAATGGGTCTAATACTAAATTTTCTCTTTTTGTAAATATTTTTATAATATCTGCACATAATTCTGGTGGCTTTTGCCCTCCATGTTCTGACCTTAATTTATGTTGCATATTTATTGGATATGGTTTACTTATTACTGTTTTTGTACTAAATTTCCATTCTGAACCTGTAAGGTCATTTAATGTATTTCTCTCATCATATATATTTGTTCCCATTTCTACCTCTTCCTTTATTTTTTCTATCATATTTATACCATAAAAATATTTTCTAAATAAAATATTCATGTACAATAATAATACATACATTTTTCTTTTTTATATTTATTGCACATTGACCATATTACCTATTTTAACTTCATAACTATGTATTTTTTGTTTTGTATTAATTTTATTAACTTTAGTAATATCTATAAACTGATATTCTCCAATCTGTCTATTTTTTATTTTATCTATAGCAACATCTGAATTATCTACACCAATCCATTTTCTTCCTAATTTATTTGCACATTCAAGTGTCGTGCCACTACCAGCAAAACAATCTAAAACAATGCTATTCTCATCTGATGATTGTAAAATAATTCTTTTTAACATTTCCATATTTTTTTCAGTTGGATATATAGGTTTTTGTGGATCTTTAAATTTCCAAATATCTTGAATTCTTTTACCTTTATGTTCATCTGCATATTTTTTTATTCTAGGATTTCCATTTAAAGACCATTCTATATCTCCTTGTTTATCTAATTTATCAAACTCTGCCGGATCAGTTCTCCAATGCCTACCTTCTGGCACAGGAATATTTCGCCATGGTTTCCCCGTAATTCCATTTTTGGTTTCTCCAGGAGCGTGTAATGGAATTGTTGTATATCTCCTACCTTTATCATCTATTTTTGTAAATTTTTCTTTTATTTCACTATCTTCTAATGGAATTCTTAGGTCTTTCCATATATTTTTTTGAGAATTCTTTGAATAGAATAAAATCCTATCTTTTTCATTTCCATATGCTCTTCTATAAAAATTCTTAGGATTAGATTTTATTCTTGTAATATCATTTTTAAAATTATCTTCTCCAAAAATCTCATCCATAATTACTTTTACATACTGACCTATCTTATCATCTATATGTAAATATAAAGATCCTTTTTCAGATAATAGTTCTTTAATTATTACTAATCTTTCTCTTAAGAATTCTAAATACTCTTCTTTTGACATCTTATCTGAATATGCTAATACTGAATTTTTATTTGCACTTATGGAATTAGCTCTTGTCTTAGAAACATAAAAATCATTTTCCGTATTAAACGGCGGATCAATATACACTAAATCAATTTTATTTTTATATTTTTTTAGTAAAAATGAAAGTACATCAAAGTTATCCCCTTTAAATAATAAGGATTTATTATCAATATTAATATCATAATTAATACTATTCGCATTTTTTAATATTTGCATTTGACTTTTTTTATTATCATAATATAATTCCATTTGTACCTCTCTTTCACTATATAGAATACAAAAACTCTCTTAGTACTAATGAAGATAGTATTATCTGTTCAGGATGCTCTCTTAAATGTCTATACATTTTATTATTTCCTTGAATATATAACACACCATCCATTATTGCTATTGGTATAATTTCGTTATCTACTTTTTTATCTTTAAATGAACTCTGCATAGTATCAATAGCATCATTAAACTGTGCATTTTGGTGTCCTCCAAAATCTGTTAAAAATTTTGCTTCTGCTATTATATATTTATTGTTAAATTTTGCAATAAAATCAATTCCTTTTTCTCTTTTAAAACCCAAGTATTTTTTAGCAAAATTTTCCATTTCGGAATCTGAAGAATTAAAAATACAATTTCCGTTAAAATTTAGAAGTTTTTCTCCATCTTTTACTATTGGAGCTCCTAAAATTCCTTTATCAATCCATTTTTTAAACATTGGTCCAATTTGTCTATTTGTTTCTTTAGGTTCTGTACACTTCTCAATTATATCATCTATCCCCATTTGAAACAAATTGCCTGCTATCCTATTAATAGTTTGTGGATTTCTTTTTATTGCTCCTTTATCTCTTTTTAAAAAAGCAACATATGAATCTTTTATAGGAAATAATTCTAATTTTAACAAGCTATTTACTAATTTCTCATTTTCTTTATTTTCAAAAGCTTTTCTAATATTACTTTCCACATCTTTAGAAAGTTCTCTTCTTAAATTTGGTGTTATAGGATAAACCTTATATAATTCATCCAAATAATTCTTTTGTTGTTCAAATTCAACACTAATTTTTGTCCATTCGTTCATTTTTTATTTCCCCTTATTACTATTTTTCTATACCATTTTATATCACATTTTCTATTTTTTATCAACAAAGAAAAAAGTAGAAATATTTTATTTTTTCTACCTTTACAAAATTATTTTACATTTTTCTTCAAATAATCTTCTACCAAGTCATCTATTACTTGGGCAAGTGAAATAATTTTCTTTTCTTTCATAGACTTATCAATTCTAACCTGCTCAAGTTTATCTTTTGTATCTTCCCACATTCTAACAGTTATAAAACGTTTCATCTTATGCTACCTCCCCTAAAAGATTTATATATTTTTCTAAGGTTTGTAACATAACTTTCATAGGTGTTAATTTATCTAAAGTTAATAAATTTTCTAAAACACTTGTAGAAAAACCACTTACCATAGCTACATCATTATCAAATTTTGTAACAGGAACTCCCATAGTGTTTGCAGAAACATTCCAGAAAATCACTTTAGGTAATTCATAACCATTTTCATTAAAATGTTTTTTCCAACCGTTAAAATTAGTTCCTTCCTTAGAATACACACCTTGGTCAAATTCCATATCTGAAATTATTATTAAATGTGTTGGCATTTCATCTTGTTTACTCTTATTTTCAATAGCTGTATTTAATAATAATTTAAATACTTCATCTATATTAGTATTAGCAATTTCAAATTCTATGTTATTTACTTTTTCAACAATGTCTTTACCAACAACTTCATTCATTCTTGGTATTTCTGAAAAAGTAATAAAATGATTTTTAAAAGCTCCTTTATTTCTTTCAGCAATATAGATAGCTAAACCTATAGAATTTGCAAGTGGTAATTCGTTTGGCCACTCCATAGAACCTGATACGTCTGCTACTACCATTAAGTTTTTATCATAACCATTTAAGAAATCTTTTTGATTTTCCCACATTAGATCAAAAAGTTTGTTATCTACTGGAACCCTTAAAAGAATATTTCTAACTATTTCATAACAATATAAACCAGTTGTGTTTATTTTTTTCTCACCATTTTTTACTTGACTTAAGTATTCTTTGTACTTTTCACTACAATTTCTGTTAAAACTTTCTCTATATTTTAACATAGCTTTTGTAGGAACATTTTCAAAATTAATAGTTTCATAATCTTTATTAGTTAGATTATTTTCTATTAATTTTAGTTTTTTTCTTATACTTGTTAAAGTTTTTCTATATTCTTTTTCTGTAATACCTAATTTTTTAATTAATTTTTTAGCTATTTCATTTCTAACATTATGTGTTCTGTGTGTTGGTAACCATTTAGCAAGTAAAGAAGGGTTTTCACTTTTTTTATCTTCTTCTAATTGTTTTTTAATTAATTTTATAACTTCATCTTCTATTAAAGTATCTAGACCTTCTAATATATAATCCCACCTACCATATTCAGGTATTTTAGGTAAAATTAATAAAGCCATTTCTTTTTCACTTTCACATAAATATCTGAAAAGTGTTTGAAATAGCAACCTTTCACCTTTACCACTTCTTATATCTAATAAATACATCAAATTAGCAAGAGCTAAAGTTTTATCTTCTGCAATTGCTTTTTTAAATTTTTCTATTATATCGTAAGTATCATTATATCTAGATATCCCTGCAAATATATCTAAATTTGCATCATAAGTAGTTCCATAATATCTTCCACCTTTTGTATTTTCGATTGTAGAATTTTGTTTTAAACTATCTAAATAACTCATTTTAGCTCTCACTCCTTTTTTTAAATTTAAACGAGCCACATTACTAATTGTATAGTCAATTAGTTTACTTTTAATAATACCACAAAATTCTTTGCTGTAAGTGGCTCTAAAACAAGACACAATATTGTATATAATTTCTATATACCTTAAACTTTAGTTATACTATACTAACTAAAACCACGCATTTTATAATATATTTTAATTTACTGTTTATTTGCTGTTCGTGTCTATGTTTTGTATTTTACCACAATGTGTCATTTGTGTCAATAAGTTTTTTGATTTTTTTACAAAAATTTTCTAAAATATATTATAATAAATTTAAGGAAGTGATTTTATTGGA
>CALYBF010000064.1 GCA_944393755.1 uncultured Clostridia bacterium
CCTTGTCCATTTGCTTGTGTTCTATTTTGTCCTTGTCCATTTGCTTGTGTTCTATTTTGTCCTTGTCCATTTGCTTCTGCAAGTCTTAAATTTCCTGATGCTGGCAGTTCATCATCATCACCCTTCATTAATTCTTCAATTGAAACTTTTTTATCTGACTCAGGCTTTCTATTTATTTCTGCTAATCTCGTTTTTGAATTGTTACTTTCACTACTTACTTCATTATTATTAGAACTATTGTTTCTTTTTGAAACGCTTCCTATTCTTTTCATACTATTTATTGCACTCATTGCCATAGTTCCGCCAACAACTCCACCAACTATACTTCCTGCTTCTGGTGCTTTTTGATCAAATCCAAAGAATCTACGTAGTAATTTCTCTGCTGGTATTAAGAATCCTAATGCTACTAATGTATAAATCATATTGCTAGATGCTAGGTCCATTGCTGAACCTATAAGCATTGTATATAATAATAAATGAAATGGTTGTAATAATAAATTATATACATATTCTTTTAGCCACATATTAAACGCTTGTGCTTGTCCGTCTGATATTTTATCTATTGGATATGTTAATGCTACTAATGGGGCTATCATTGTTAAAAATGCCATATATATTACCCTTTTTAAGTAGATAACCAAAAACATTACTGTATATATGACTAATACTGCAAATACAATGGTATAACCTATATTATTGAATGTAAATTGTCCTCCACTAGAAACATTGGCTTGTGCCATTAATCTAGCATATCCCATAAAGTTTGTATAATATGTGTTGCCGTCAAAGTCAACTCCTGCCTGTTCTTTAATTTTTTGAACATTTTCATCAGAAAAAGTAAATCCTATATATCCATTTTCTTTAGCTAGTGCATACGTTATATATTCCGTAGCAGTTAAAGCAAAAGCCATTATATAGTGCATAAAAACTACTAATATTACTGCAATTAACCAATCTTTTATATGTTCTTTATATTTTGCTTTTTCCTCTGCAGCTGAACTTATCACTATTCTGATACCTATGTATAATAACACAATCATTAATCCAACTAATACTAGATTTCGCAAAGCTACATACCATTTAGCAATTTGAGGACTCAAAACTTTTGCCGTGTCTAAACCACCGGGTATTACTGGTTGGAAGAACGCCACCAAGCTGGTTATTGTTAGTATCTATAAAATTCACATTTAACGCTGGAATAACTCCTGCAAATATTTCAAATGGTGATATTGAATATATTGGTAAATAGAAATTTTTGTCTCCAAACAAATCTTCCATAGCCCCTACAGTTACATTTCCCATAGCAAAACCAGCAAGTGCTCCTAGTGGGCCGAAACCAGATCCTAATATAAATCCAGCAATTCCTCCTGCATTTACATTAATCTCCCAACCAAAAATTTCAAATGAAAATTCGCCTTGATCAACGTCTATATAGACACTAGAAGTATCCATATCTAGTAAAGTAGACTGTATTAACCAAATAATACCTTCTCCCAATCCTGTAATCAATCCCATTAATGGTTCTAATAAAACTCCAAATGGAGCTTCTTCATCCTCGGCTGCATAAACTGGTATGCAAGGATATATCCAATTAAATAAAATTATAAAAATTATTGCTATAATAATCTTATGTACAGTTCCGCTTTTTTGTAAAACTATTCATACTAATCTCCTTTAAGTTTTATATTTTTAATACTATGTAAAGTTACCACTAATATTGTATTTTCTTATATCGTTTTCCATTCTCCTTATTGTTTCTTCATCTATTTCATTACCTCTTAATCTATCTGAAAGATTTTGTAAGTCTTCTTCCGTATTTATTGAAGACGCTGCTTTTGTTGTTGCTATATCCTCATTTGTAATAGCTTCATCCAATCCTTTATCTTTTATTCTCTTCATAATTGCTTCATCATTTGTTATTCCATATTCTCTGAATTGTTTTGCCTTTTCCATAGCTTTTTTATAATCTTTTCCAAATTCATCTTTATACATTCGTTGTACTTCTTTTGATTTTTCCCACTCTCTATCTGCCCTTTTGTTTTGTAACTTTTCTCTTTCTTCTTTTGTATATCTTCTTGCTTCATACTGGTCTCTAATTCCTGAAGGTAATGCTTTTGCTCCAGATGTTACATTACCAGCTATATTAGATACTCCTTCTCCTACACTTGCTCCTACTCCTGCTCCTGCTACTCCATATTTTGCTATGTTTGACCAATCACCTGTTGCTATCCCTGCTGCTACCCCTGCTGTTCCTAATGTTATTCCCAATCCTGCTTTTGTCATTGCTCTTGGCAATTTTCTTCCTACTTTAGCCGTATAATGGCTTGCTGTTCCTGCAGCTGATTTTATGGCTTTAGCTCCTTTTATTACTTTATCCTTCGCTTTTTTGCCTCTTTCTGTTTTTGGCTCTTCCCACCTTTTTTGAATTCCTTCCCTTTTTTCATTTGCAAACCTTACTGGTGGTAAGTTGCTAGCCCAATCTTTTATTCCTTGCCTTGTTGTATTTTCTTGAGAATCTTTTTTAT
Source organism: uncultured Clostridia bacterium (assembly GCA_944393755.1). GTDB lineage: Bacteria > Bacillota > Clostridia > TANB77 > CAG-508 > CAG-269. The sequence continues at coordinate 2,526 of CALYBF010000064.1, forward strand.
TATTTCTTTCTTTATCTTTTTCGTTATTTTCTTTTTTCGTATCTGTCTTTCTTATATCTTTTTCTTCTACTTTTTTACTTCCATTTTTCATTAATTCTTCGATTGACATTTTTTTATCTGCCTCTGCTTTTCTTTTAGTTAATCTCACCTTAGTATTACTTTTAGATTCTGAAGTTTCATTACTCTTTCCGTTTCTTTTTTTGCCTAAAGAACCTATTCTTCCCATTCCATTTATGGCGTTCATAAGCATAGCTCCTCCGACAACTCCGCCCGTAATACTTCCTGCTATATCTGATTTTTCAAAGCCAAAGAACCTACGTAATAATTGTTCTGCTGGCATTAAGAAACCTAATGCAACTATAGCATATACCATATTGCTTGAAGCTAAATCCATTACTGAACCTACCAGCATTGTATATAAAATTAAGTGAAAAGGCTGTAATAATAAATTATATATATATTCTCTTAGCCACATTCCAAATGCTTGTGCTTGTCCGTCTGATATTTTATCTATTGGATATGTTAATGCTACTAATGGAGCTATCATTGTTAAAAATGCCATATATACTACCCTTTTTAAGTATATAATTAAAAACATTACTGTATATACAACTAAAACCAAATATACCAATGTATATCCTATATAATTCCAAGTAAAAGTTGTATTTCCATCTTTATCTCTTGAATTAGCTTGTTGCTCTAATCTTGCATATCCCATTAAGTTTGTATAATAATAATATTTTCCGTTACTATCTGCTTGAATATCAATATCTGTTGCTCTTTCTATTGCTTTAACATTATCTTCTGAAAATTCAAAACCCAATAACTGATTGCTACCACTAATCGCACTTACTATATAATCTGTTGCTGTAAGGGCAAAAGACATTATATAGTGCATAAATAAAACTAATAGAATTGCAGTAATCCAATCTTTTATATGTTCTTTATATTTTGCTTTGTCATCTGCTGTTGAACTAATAACTATTCTAATACCTATATATAATAAAACTATCATTAATCCAACTAACACGAAATTTCTTAATGCTACATACCATTTAGCAATTTGAGGTCCTAATATTTCTGCTGAATTATATATTTTTCCATCTTCATCTAAACTTTCCGTTAATTTAGTATTAGGATTAATAAAATTTATATCTAATGCTGGAACTTGATTAGAAAAAATTTCTTGAGGCGATATTTTATATATTGGTAAATAGTAATTATCTAAACTAAGATCATCAATAGTACTTCTTATAACTGCTTGGCTTACTGCTGCTGTATTTGTAATCACAGACGTTCCTAACACCATAGATATTGCTTTGCCTACACCGCTCCTACCTATGTCTCCTATAAATTCCCACACTCCACTAATACCGTCGACATCTATAAATATTGCTGATGTACTCATTCCCAATATTTGGGATTGTATTAGCCAAACCACTCCTTCTCCTAATCCTGAAATTAACCCAAGTAATGGTTCCATTAATATTCCACCCGGTGCTTCTTCAGAAGTGTCTTCAGCTGCATAAATAGGTATATATGAACATATGAAATTAAATAATATAACAAAGACTATTGCCATTATAATTTTATGTACAACTCCGTCTTTTATTAAGGTCTTTCATATTAGTTAGACTCCTTGTCTTCTCTTTCTCATTTCTACTAATTTATTTAAGTTTGTTTCAACAAATTCAAATTCTTTTTGTGTTGGAGTAATTTGAATTATTGCTGATTCAGAACCAACTTTTAATAAACCTTCTCCTTTAAAGCAAGTGATTAAAAAGTTTGCTTCACCTTCGCTTAATTTAAATACTTCTTTTAAGTATTCAATTTCTGATTTATCTTGTGCTAAAAATAGTTTTGTATCTGATGATGTTAAAACGGCTTGTGCTTCTGGTTTCTCATAAAAGTCTTGGAATCTTTGTGAAATTATTGCTAAGGAAACATTTCTTTTTCTGGCACGTCTAGCCATAGTATTTAAGAAATCTACTGCCTCTGGATATGGTAATAACATCCAAGCCTCATCAACAAGTACTCTCTTTTTATTAGCTTTCTTTCTATCTTCACTATTTTTCTTAACATATTTTTCCCAAATCCAAGAAAGTAAAATTTGTTGTGCAAGTGGTCTTGCAAATCTTTCTTCCAATTGAGAAATATCAAGATTTATAAATGGTGCTCCTTCTAACAATTCAAATGTTGATTGTCCATCGAAGTATGCCATTTGTCCGTCATATTCTCTGATATATTGTTTCATAACTTTTAGTAAATAACTATAATGGAAACTATAATCAGGATTCTTGTTTTCTTGAGCTTTTATTAATATTCTCTTATACCAACTTCCAATTGTTGGCATTTCTTTTTTCTGTCTATATAGCCTATCATAATTATTTATATTAGAACTTCCTATATATAAACTATCAGGATTGCTAGTTATTCCTAATGCTGCATACTCTTCCGCAACTGATTCTGCTATAATTTGTTTTGTAAGTTCGTTTACGTCTGTACTTCTTGTACTACCTCTTGCCATTGTAAGTAAAGCTTGTGTTACGTCTTCTACTTTGTTTTCAATATTTACTACTATTCTTTCTCTTCCTGTTATTTCATCTTTTACATTTTCAGTTTCAACATCAAATAAGTTTATAATTGTTTTTGAGTTTGGGCTTAATACAACATTTATTCCACCTAAACTTTCCGCAACAATTGAATATTCACCTTCCGCATCTAGCGCTAAACTTTCAATTCCCATAAGCACTGAAGACCTTGAAATTAAAGTTTTCATAGTAACAGATTTACCCGCACCAGATTTAGCAAATATAACCATATTATAATTTGTTAAAGATGGGTGGAAATTATCAAAAAGTATAGGTGTTCCTGTTTGTCTGTTGAAACCTATTGGAACTCCTGTTGAGTGTCCAACTTCAGATGTAGTAAAAGGAAATACCGTTCCCATTGATCTTCTATCAAATGTATGTACTTTGTTAATTTTATTATCCATAAGTGGCAAATTACTTTGGAAAGCATCTTCTTGTATAGCCCAAGCACTTTTAACTTCTACTAAGCTTTTTGACATCTCTGTTGCTAATAATTTAGTATTTTTTTCTAATTCATCCAAGTTATATGCAAAAAGTGTTGCTACTACAGAAGCTTCAAATAATTTGTTATATCCTGCAGAAATTTCATCTCTTAATTGCTCTGCTTCTAATCTTTTTTGTGCTAAGTTACTTTCTCTATTTATATTACCTTTATCTGCCGCAACAATTCTTTCTGTTTCTAGTTCATTAATAACTCTATTTAATTCGTTTTGTGATCTAGACTCTGGTATTGGGTTTATATATACAGAAGTATTTATATCTCCAAATAAATACATATCTCTAAATAATTCAGGGAAAGTACACATTCTTGGTAATGTTGATACAAAGAAACTTCTTGCATATCTTTTCATATTTGATATTATTTCTAATCTGTCTACATTTGAAACATCTATTCCAGATGGCGCTATAATTTCTTTTATTGTAGTTCTTCTAAACAAACTACTCATTTGTTCTTTGTGTTGTTTTCCTTGAGCTTCTAGTTCTTGTTGTTGTCTTTTGCTCTTCCTCATTTTCATCATTACCTCCTTCTTTAGCATTTTCGCTTAAAATTCCATCAACAACTTCATCTCCTAAGTATTCTCTGTTTTCATTTAAAATTAAGTCTGCCATTTCATTTGCTAGCTGTTCTATAGAATTTTCTTTTTCTTCTACTTTGGCTCTATACTTACTTCTGAATTTTTCAACTCTTTCTGTAACTTTGTTCATTGCTTTGTTTTGTATTTCTTTATCTATTTCTTTCATTCTTTTTTCCATTACATCTGGCGCCGTACTATATAACGAGTCTACATTCGCATTTAATGCTTTCTTTAAATCAAATGTCTCTGATTCATCTCTATTATAGGCAACATATAATAGTTCAGCTAATTCTACAGAATTTAAGATTTTACCATTAACACTGCAAGCTGATAATGTTCTTATTATTGATTGTGCTCTCGTATATAATTCTGAAAAAGCCATTGATTGTAATTCTTCTTTAGCAAATTCTCCTGTTCCACTTTCTGTTGGTGAGTATGCAATTATTACATAATATTTTTTATTTAAAATACTTTTATTTAAGCTCATTTTTTCGGTATCGTCAATAATATCTTTTCCATATTCATATAAATTTCTTGTTTTAGTAACTTCATAAAATGCTTTATTTAATTCTTGACGTGAAAAATTATCAGAATCGACCATTTCTTGATATTGTTGTGTTTTTGCAAATAAATCTGATTCAATTTGAGTTAGTCTCTTTTTGTACGCATCAATACTCTTTTCCAAATTAACTGTCCTTGTCTGTACATATATTTGTATTGGAAATCTTAACGTGTTTAAGAATTGCACAAATCCCTCTTCTACGCCTGTTTTTTCGATTCCTGCCATTAGATCATAATTTATTCCGGCACATTCTATAGCCATTACATATCTTTTTCCGTTATGCTGTATAACCATATTATCTTCTATTTTATCAAAATCCATAAAATCAAATATTGATTTTCTCATACCTAAATTTGCGTTTGTTGTTTTCTCCTTATTGGTTTCAACCTTTGTTTTTGGATTATTTCTTTCTTCTACTTTTTTGTCTTTTCTTTTTAACACAAAATAAACCACACATAAAACTAATAATATAACAAATGCACATATTAAAACTAAAATTAACATTTGTGTTGTTTGATCAATACTACTCATCTTTGTTTTCCTCCTTTGTACCTATATCATAAACATAGTATTTATATTTTTTTGTTTTAAATTTAAAAGCTCTCCTTATTACGTCATCTATATTTTCCCCACCTGTTTTTCTTGTTATATCAAACCTCTCTAAGTTAGGTATTTTAAATGTTCCTATAATAAAACCTATTAAAGCCAACAAAACAACTGCTACAATTCCCACAACAGTTAGCCCTAACATATTAAAAATAATATAAAAGACTCCTCCAATTAAAGCTCCTGCTCCTGACCAAATCAAAGCTTTTGTTGAGAATATGAACAATATTCTACCCTCACCTTTTACATTTCTTGGCACATTGTAAGTTCCCATATTTTCACTCCTTTTCTCCTATTATCCCTTATTTAATATTATAACAAAAAAAAATACATTTTCATATATTTTTATACATTTTTTTTAAATTTAACAATAATATAATATTTCTG
>CALYBF010000065.1 GCA_944393755.1 uncultured Clostridia bacterium
ACAAAAGTAGGATTAGGAATAGCATTAGGAACAGCAGGGGTAGCAGCAGGAATAGCAACAGGTGATTGGTCAAACATAGGAAAATATGGAGTAACAGCAGCAGGAGTAGGAGCAAGTGTAGGAGAAGGAGTATCCAATATAGCTAGCAATGTAACATCTGGAGCAAAAACATTACCTTCAGGAATTAGAGACCAGTATGAAGCAAGAAGATATACAAAAGCTGAAAGGGAAGAAATACAAAATGAAAGAGCAGATAAAGAATGGAGAAAATCAAAAGAAATACAAAAAATGTATAAAGATGAATTTGGAACAGAAGTAGATGAAAATGGAGTTGAAAACTGGAAGAAAGCAATGGAAATGGCACAAAAAGAATTTAGACCTTATGGTATAACAAATGATAAAGCAACAATAAAAAGAATAAAAGCTATAGGATTAAACGGAAAAGTAACGAAACAAGATATAGCAACAGCAAAAGCATCATCATCTATTAAAACAGAAGAAGAACTAAAAGGTTTTTCAAAAAGATTAAGAGAAAATGGTGTAGCTGAAAGTAAAATTAAACTGATGGAAAATGATATTAGAAAAGATAATGTTAGTGGAAACTTCACATAAAGGAGGGTAAATATGCTTAGGAAAATAAGATTATTTTATTACAATAATAAAGAAAAGTTCTGGGTAACAATTGGAATAACAGTATTTGTAATAGTCATTATACAAATAATAAATGGAGTTATAAAAAATAATAGAGAAGAAGAGTTAAACAACAAAACAAATGAAAGTAGCATAATTAATAGTGGAAGTAGTAAAAATGAAACATATTTACCTTCTAGAACAGATAGCATAATATCAGATTCAAAGGTACCAAAAGACAGACTTGAAGAAGATACAAAAGTTATAGAATCTTTTGTGAATTTTGGAAATGCAAATGATTTAGAAGGAGCATATAACTTACTTAGCCAAGACTGTAAAGACGAAATGTTCCAAACAATAGATAGATTTAATGAGTTTTATTTTAAAAATATATTTAATGAAAAAAGGTCATATGACTTAGAAAATTGGGATAGTACAGGAAATAGAACAACATACAGAATAAAATATCAAAATGACATAATGGCAACAGGAACAATTAATGAAGAATTTATACAAGATTATATAACAATTATAGAAGAAAATGGAGAGAAAAAGCTAAATATAAACGAGTTTATAAATAAGGTAAATTTAGAGAAAAAAGGACAAGTAGATGGTTTAGAAGCTAATGTTACAGCAAAATATAATTATTATGATTATGTAGAATATGATATAACATTTAAAAATACAACACAAGGACAAATAATTATAGATACTAAAGATAATACAGAAAGTGTATATTTAGAAGACGAAAGAGGAGTAAACTATTCGTGGTTTGGAAATGAAATTCCAAATGAAAAACTAACTTTAAATGGAGGAGAAAGTATTAGTTTAAGGATAAAATTTAACAAACTTTATAATCAAAATAGAAAAGATAATAAGATTAATTTTACAGACGTAATGATTAATGATGAGCAAAATAACCTAAAGATAGATTTATAAAAAATATGGAGGGTAATATTATGGATATCCAAAAAATAAAACAATTAATTTTAAAAGGGATAAAAGCAATGGTAAAGCCTATTTTGGGAATATCTATAATTGCTATAATATTAGTCTCTTTGTTTTTTGGTGTAATTGACGGACTGATAACTACTGCATCTAAAGTTTTTAATGATGTAATGGATAATATCGATATTATAGGGGATAATCTTGTAATTAATGAAGAATATTTGAGTAATGCAAAAGAACAACTAGAAAGGCAAGGTATCAATTCTTCAACGCTAGGTTTAGGAAATAATGAAGAATACTTAGATAGATTTTTAGAAGCTGAAATAGTAACAAATTTCCCATACTTAGGAGGAGACGGATTACAAGGAGCAGTTTATTTTGAAAGACGTAATCCAGACGGATCAACTAAACAATTAGAATATATTTCTTATGATGAGTTTTATAAAAAAGTAGATAATGGTGAAAGTTTAACTGATTATTTTACTGTAGATCAAGAAGACTGGACAGTTCACATTGTAAAAATAGATGGAAATATAGAAAAAATAAATTATAAAAATATGGTAGAAAAATTTGCTATGCCTTTTGAATTCCCTATTGCATTAGCAATGACGACACAAAATCCACAATTTGCATTAGCAGTAGTAAATTTAGTAAAAGATTCTAGAATAACAATAACAATTGCAGAATCTAAGACAACGACAACAACAACAGTAACAGAGCATTATGACCAAAGAGTAGTAAAAAGAACACCAGGAGAAGAAGGAGAACCTAGTAAAATAGAAACTATATCAGAAAGTAAAGAGCAAGGAAGCCCACAAGTTACAACAGATGTGACGTATTCAACGGAAATATTTTTGTCTAATGCAAAAACATGGATATTAAATGTAGTAACAGATTTGCAATATGATAATAGTAGTGAAGATTTAGAACCAGTAGAAGAAACAATAAATCCAGTTGTAGTAACTGAGAAAGAAGAACAAGAAGATGGAACAGCTATTATAATAACAAAAAGTAATAGGAAAAATGTAACTGAAACTCATATAGAATACAATAGATGGATAAAAGGTACATCTAAAGTACTGGAAAAAGCAGATAACTTTATAAACTTGATAATACGCAAAAAAACTGTAAATGGACAAGGTTTATTAGCAATAGCAGAGCAATGCCATGATTATGTAAGTGATAATGGTTTTACATATTTACAAGATTATACAAAAAACACAATACCTATTTCAGAAAGTGGGAACAAGACTATAGATTGTAGTAGTTATGTAAGTTGGGTTTTATATGAAGCAGGATATGAAGATTTAAAAGGGACTCAACATTCGACAGCTGATAGTAGTTTTGGAGTGTATGGAGATGAAAAAGGCTGGGAAAGAATAGAAAGCATAGATGATATACAGCCAGGTGATATATGTTTTTGGGCAAAAGAAGGAGAACCATATCACGTAAATATATTTGTTAGTGAAGAAAGTGGAAGATATATGTTTTGGGACTGTGGATGGAATGGTGCTATTGAATCAGAAGAACCTATACAATGGACTGCAACAGGAGATTTCTATTATGCATTTAGGCCAAATGATGAAATAGCAAATGCTTTAAATCCAAAATCTAAAACAGAATTAAAAAAACAAATAGAAAATTATATTGAAGGAATAACTGATGGAAAATACTCTGTAAGTGTAAACAATTTAGATAGAATTTCAGATACAATATATATAAATAATAATAGTGTGAAATCAAACGGACTCATAAAAATATTTATTATGGCAGCAGCATATAATGAAGTAAGGTTAGGACATATAAATGAAGAAGATATACAAGAAGATATAAGAAATATGATAACAACAGATAATAATTCTTCAACAAATAATTTATTAAAAACAATGGGAAATGGAGAAATAGCAAAAGGTGTAGATAAAGTAAACAATTATGTAAGACAAAATATATATACAAATACTAAATTAGAAGGTGAATTAGACAATGATAGAATGGTAGACGGAAATGAGCAGACATATACAACTACAAGAGATGTAGCTACAATATTGAAAAAAATTTATAATGGAACGTGTGTAAATAAAATATATGCTGATAAGATGCTAGAGATGTTAAAAGGGCAAATGCTTACTGATATGATACCATCAACTATATCTGGAGCACAAATAGCAAGTAAATCTGGCGAACAAAATCAAATTGTACAAGATGCTGCAATAATATCAACACAAAATGCAAATTATTTAATGGTAATATCAGCAAGTGAATTGTCTAACTTAGAAGACGGAAAAAATAGAATAAGAGAAATAGCAAACATAATTAATGTTTATTATGCAGAAAATGGAGATTTAAATGAAAATGAAAACTTTGAAGTAGATGATGAGATAGAAACAAGAATAAATGGTGATAGGGTTTGTTATAAATTATCAAGTGGAGAGTTTCAGTGTCCTTTACAAAATTTGGTAGAATCAAGAGAAATGCTATTTGATTTACTAGGTAAATTTGAAAAAACACAAAATCACGAAAGATTAATGAGATATTTATTATACTTATTAACTGGAAATAATTACGGAGTAACAGAATTTGATTTTAATGAATTTTTAAACGGAGCTTTTTACGAAGTTAGCGGACTCGTAGGTAGTACACCAGAAGAAAAAGTATGGTGGGCATTAATAGATGCAGGATATAGTAAGGAAGCAACAGCTGGTGTTATGGGAAATATTTATGCGGAGTCAGGATTCAATTCTGAATTAATAGAGGTTGGAAATGGAATAGGTTTTGGATTATGCCAGTGGTCATATGGAAGAAGGACTCAATTAGAAAATTATGCAACATCTAAAGGAATTAGTCCATCTGATATAAATACACAAATTGAATTCTTATTAGGAGAATTAACACCAGGTGGTGGTGCAAATGGATATGCTACGTATAATCTAATGACAAATCATGGATATACGGCAAATGATTGGAAAAATGCTAGTACACCAGAAACTGCAGCCGAAATATTTTGTTGGATATTTGAAAGACCGGGAATACCAAGAATGGAAGTAAGAACATCAGCAGCAAGAAGATATTATGATCAATTTAAAGATGCAGAAAGACCGGAAACTGGTACAAATGGAAGTTTACTACAAGCAGCAGATAATGTTGCAAGATACTTGTTAGATAATAACTATACATATCTTGGTACTGGTAGTGCAAATTATACATTTCCTATAGCTAACAGTGGTTTAAGAACATTATCTTGTAGTTCTTATGTACAAGAGTGCCTATTACAAGCAGGATATTCTGGAGCATCAGGTGGAGAAAAATTATGGGCTCGTGGTGCAAATAAAACTGCAGCTATAAATGATCTTAAAAGTGTGGGAATAAATGCAGTATTATTAGATAGTATGTATGAAGTACAGCCAGGAGATATAATTCAATTTTCTAATGGTTGGCCTGGAGGTTACCACGTTGTAATAGCATATAGTGTTTCAGGTGGAAATATACAGCGTAAAGGTGTTGCTGAAGTAATGAACCCAAACCTTGGAAATAATAGTTCTCAAGGAGCAGCGGGATTTGATGGAAAAACAGCACCAATTTCTAGTTACCAAAATAATTGGGGATGTTATGCATTAAGAATAACTAATTAATAATATATTTATTATTGAAAGGAATTAAAGTATGAATAAAAATCTAATTAAAAAACTAATTATATTTTTTGGAGTTATAGTAATTGCTATTGTTTTAGGAATTATTATAATAAGTATTACAAAACCACCTTATGAACAAGAAATAAATATAGAAGATGAAGGAGTTAAAGAAACTATCAAAACAGAGAAAGAAAAAGTAGAAAGTGTTGAAGATAGAGAAAGAATATATATGGTAGAACAATGTATTTCTTCATATCTAGACACAATAAATATAAATAATTCTAGTTATTATATGTATGATGAAAGTGGTAATCAAGAAAAATCTGTAGATGAAAATGAAATAATATTAAATTTATTAACTAAAGAGTATACAAGTAAAAATAATATAACAAAAAACAATATAGAAAATTATGTAGATAAATTAGACAAAGACGTGTTTTTTGTCCCACTTCAAATGAAATATATAAATAATGGTGATATATATCAATATGCGATGATAGGATATATTACAGATTTTGATTATAATATAATAAAAGAGGTAGGTTTTAAAGTAAATTTAGATATGTCTGCAACTAAAACAGGTAATTCTGACTTATCTTTCACAATAGAACCTATTAATGAAGAAATTAACGACATAGATGAAGTACAATTAGAAATAAAATTAACTTCTGTTGAAAAAAATGATTATAATATTGTTCAATATATTACAACTAACACAGAAGAAGATTGTAAGAGATATTTAGATTATTATAAAAAAATGGCATTAAGTAATCCAGAAGAAGCATATAATAGGCTAGATGAAGAATATAGAAACTTAAGATTTGGTAGTTTAGATGCATATAAGCAATACATAGAAGAAAATAAAAAAGATATACAATCAATACAAATAAGCCAGTATATGACAAATACTGAAAATGGTGTAAAACAGAATATTGCTAAAGATAAATATGGAAAGATATATATATTTGAAGGAGTAGATTTATTTGATTTATCAATAAAATTAGATACTTATACAATTGAAACAGCAACGTTTAAAGAACAATATGAAAATGGCAATGAAGAAGTAAAAGTACAAATGAATATAAATAAATTTATTCTAATGATTAATAATCAAGATTATGAAGCAGCATATAACCTACTAGACGACAACTTTAAGAATAATTACTTTAATACATTAGAAGAATTTATAGATTATGTAAAAGTATATATGTATAGATACAATAACTTAGAATTAAGAAATTTTAATGTTAACGGAAACGTGTATATATGTGATGTAACATTGACAGATGCAACAAACGGAAAATATATAGATGAAACTAAAGGAACAGGTGGATCAGGCTATTTGCTAGAAAGAACTTTTTATATTCAATTAACTGGAGATAAAGATTTTAAAATATCATTTGAAATGTAATAAAATATAAAAATGAAGGGATTTACGTCCCTTCATTTTAATAAATTAGAAATAAAATTTATAATATATTGAATTGCAATATTTTCTTCATACAAATTAATTAAAAAGTTTTTTATAAAAGGTATTTGAAAAATTAAGAAAAGTATTAGCAGTGTAATAAGTAAAGAAATAAAGTTTTTTACATAATCTTTCACTGTTTTTTTATATCTTATTTTATAACCTCTATTTTTTAAATCTTGAATATATGCATCATAATATGCTTTTTGTTTTGCTTCATTGATTTGATTTTGGTATTCTAATTCTTGTTGATATTTTTGCTGTAAATTTTCTTCAGTGTTTATATTAGTTTGAGAATAATTAGGTTCTGTATAATGAATATTATTTATATTACGTTTTAAATTATAGATTTCGTTATATAAATTTTCGTTTTCTTTAGATAGTTTTTGAAAATCTTCTTCTGAAAGTTCTCCTTGTGTTAACGTTTCATCATATTTTGTTCTTAAATCAGGATTAGAAAGAGTTTCATATGCTTCGTTGATAACTTTTATTTTTTCTTCATATTTTGCTTTTAAATTTGATTCTTGTAAGTCTGGATGATATTTTTTAACTAATGTTTTATATGCTTTTTCGATAACTTCAGGAGAAGCATCTCTATCAACTTCCAAAATTTTATAATAATTCATTTGTAGGACTCCTTATATAATTTATTAAAAAGAATATATCATACAAATAAATAATATTCAAGAAAGAAATAAAGTAAATAAGAAAAATTTATAATAAAAAATAGGCAATTGCCTATTTTATATATCATTATCTTCAATTCCTGAATATTGTTCTTGAATTCCTTTAATTTCATCATAATGATTTTCTAAAATATCTAAAAATACATCAGCTATTTTAGGGTCAAATTGTGTTCC
>CALYBF010000066.1 GCA_944393755.1 uncultured Clostridia bacterium
ATTTGACATATTAATGTTTTTCATCTATAATTTTTCTCTGAAAGGACTTGATAATATGGAAAATATTTTTGAAAGAAAAATAAATTATTATGAAACAGATAGAATGGGAATCGTACATCACTCAAATTATATTCGTTTTATGGAAGAAGCAAGATGCTATCTATTAGAAAAAGCAGGCATGCCATATTCTGCTTCTGAAGAAAATGGTATTATGATACCTGTACTTGGTGTTAATTGTGAATTTAAACATCACGTAACTTTTGATGATACTATTTTAATAAAATTATTTGTTAAAGAGTTTAATGGTGTAAGACTTACTATGGGCTATACTGCAACTGAAAAAAATAGTGGTGAAGTTGTTTTTACAGGAGAAACTAAACATTGTTTTACAGACACAAACTTAAAGCCATTAAGACTTCAAAAAGCAAACCCAGATTTTTATGAAAAATTTAACAATTTAAAAGGAAAAAGTCTTTAAATTTACCAAATTTTATGATACAATGTAGTAGATTTAAAAGCAATTTGTCAAAAGATAAGATTTAAGGAGGACTTTTAAAATGGAATTTAACAGATGTAGTAGATGTGGAAGTTTTTATGTATCAGAAGGAAATGTTTGCCCAAGATGTTCTAAAAAAGATGGAGCTGAATTTATGCAATTTACATCTTATTTAGAAGAAAATGGTTTTGAAAATTCTTTAGATACAATTTCAAATATAACAGGAATTTCTGTAAGAAACTTAAACCGTTTTGTAGAATACCCTGAATTTAAAACATATAAAAAAGATTTTAAACAAGGGCTTTTACAAAACCAAGACACTGGTTTTAATGGAATTACACTAAATTAGGAAAGGATAGATTTTTTAAATGGAAAATGTTATTGATATACTAAACAAAAGAAATTATATAGAACAAATTACTCACCCAGAAGAATTAAAAGAACTTTTAGGAAAAGAAAAAATTTCTTTTTATATTGGTATAGACCCAACAGCAGATAGTTTACACGTTGGGCATTTTGTATCACTTATGGTTGCATCTCATATGCAAAAAGCAGGACATAGACCAATTATTTTAGTTGGTGGTGGTACAGCAACTATTGGTGATCCTTCCGGTAAAACAGATATGAGAAAAATGCTTTCTCGTGAAGAAATTGACCATAATGTAGCTTGCATAAAAAAACAAGTTGAAAAATTTGTAAGTTTTGAAGGTGAAAATGCAGCAATAATAGTAAACAATGCTGACTGGCTTTTAGACTTAAAATTTGTTGATTTTGTAAGAGAAATCGGAAGTTTATTTTCAGTAAATAAAATGCTAGCAGCAGAATGTTACAAACAAAGATTAGAAACAGGACTTACATTTTTTGAAATGAGCTATATGCTTATGCAATCATATGACTTTTGGTATTTATATAACAAATATGGTTGTAAATTAGAAATGGGTGGAAATGACCAATGGTCAAATATTATAGGTGGAGTTGATTTAATTAGAAAAATTGGAAAAGACGATTCTTTTGGTTTAACATTTAGACTTCTTACAACAAAAGAAGGTAAAAAAATGGGTAAAACTGAAAAAGGAGCTTTATGGCTTGACCCTAATAAAACATCTCCATATGAATTTTACCAATACTGGAGAAATGTTGAAGATGAAAGTGTAAAAACTGTTATGCAAATGTTAACTTTTCTTCCAGATGAAAAAATAGAAGAACTTGCAAGTTATAAAGATGAAAAAATAAATGAAGCTAAAAAAATATTAGCATTTGAAATTACTAAATTAATTCACGGAGAAGAAGAAGCAAAAAAAGCTGAAGAAGCATCAAATGCATTATTTAGTGGTAAAGGAAGCCTTGATAATATGCCAACTGTTACATTGGATAGCAGAAACATCTCAATCTTAGATGCAATAATCAAATGTAACATTGCACCTTCTAAAGGACAAGCAAGAACATTAATTACACAAGGTGGAATTACATTAAATGATGAAAAAATAACAGATACAAGTTATACCCTTTCAGAAAAAGACTTTGAAAATGATTATGCAATTCTAAAAAAAGGAAAAAAAGTATTTTATAAATTAGTTTAAAATGAGAATTTTTGGGACAGCCATTTTTTGTCTCATCTAAAAAATGAGACAAAAAGTGACTGTCCCCTTTTGTCTCAAAAAATTCTTAATATATCATTATAAGTAACAAGTAAGAATATTCCTATTAAAATAGCAAAGCCTAAAAGTTGTATATTTATTTCTGTTTCCTGTTTTAAAGGTTTTCTCCTTATTGCCTCTATTATTAAAATTAAAATCTTTCCACCGTCTAATGCTGGTATTGGTAAAAGGTTTGTAACCCCAAGTGAAAGTGAAATTAAAGCCATCATTTCGAAAAATTCTCTTATACCATTTGTTTTAGCAACTACTTCTGAAATACCAACAGGTCCCATCATTTGGTCTATTCCAACATTTCCTGTAAATAATTGTTTTATACTATCAAACATTGAAAACACAAAGTTTTTAGTTTCTATTAGCCCATTAATACATCTATTCCCCAAATTATCTTCTGCATATTTCATATTGACACCTAAATAATAAGTAGAAATTGTATCTGGTACTAAATTAACCGTAACTTCAGCATTACCTCTTTTTAAAACAAATTCTATTGTTTGATTTTCAACATTTTGTTCCTTTTTGTTTAAAATTTCTATTGCTTTTTCCCTACTACCATCTACATCTTCTCCATTAATTTTAAGTATAATATCATTGTTTTCTATTCCAGCTTTTTCTGCTGGGCTTTCTTTATCAGTAGTTACTATTTTTGCTTGTTCATCTAGATATATTCCTGTTACTTTTGATTTAACTTCTGTTGGTTTTACTTTTAAATCTATGATTTCACCATTTCTATCTATCTTGACATTTATTTCTTCACTATTTACTTTATTCATTTCTTCATCTAAGTCATATTTATTATTTATTTTTTCTCCACTTATTTCTATGATTTTATCTCCTGCTTGAATTCCAGCAGTTTGTGCTGAAAAACCGTCTACTACACTATCTACTTCATTTGATAAATATGTTCCTGATGTTGATATTAAAATAAAATAAACAATTATTGCAAATATAATATTAACAATTGCTCCTGCTGCTACAATTGCTATTCTTTTTGGTATACTTGCTTTTGAGAAGGAACCTTCGTTGTCTGATTGTTCTGCTTCTCCTTCCATACTAACAAAACCACCGAAGTGGTATTAGTCTTATTGCATATTTAGTTTCTTTTCCTTGTTTTTTAAATATTGTAGGTCCAAATCCTATTGCAAATTCATTTACTTTTACTTTGCATAATTTTGCAACTAGGAAATGACCTAATTCGTGTATTAATATTAAAAAACCAAGTAATATTACAATTTTTATAATAGTTATTATAATTCCAATCAAAAGTTTAAAAACCTCCTCAAATTAATGTGAATAATATATATGCAAATGGTGCTATAAATATTAAACTATCTATTCTATCTAACATACCACCATGTCCTGGTATTAGATTACTATAATCTTTTATATCTACATATCTTTTTATACTAGATGCTGCAAAATCTCCTATTTGTCCTATTAAACTAAGTACAGCACCTATTATTGCTACAAACCAATATTCATAGTTCATATTCCAAAATGTATTTGCTATATAAGTATATATTAGCATTAATATTATTGCACCTATTGTTCCTGCTATACATCCTTCTATTGATTTTTTAGGGCTTATTTTACTAAATTTATGTTTTCCAAAGTTCTTTCCTATAAAATATGCAAATATATCTGTTCCCCAAGCTGCAATTATAACATACCAAATTAATATTTTACCATTTTCCATAGAGTCAATTAATGCAACAAACATTATAAAAAATACTATATAAAATATCCCAATAAATGTATATGCTATATCTTTAAAAGATGTTTTCATTTCTGTTGCAATTATTTGTGCAAATAATATTAATAAAGCAAGTGGAATTGCTAATATTTGTAATATTTCTACTATATTTTCTGGTATTATTCCTAATTTTATTATTGGTACTAATGCTATTATAATACAACTTAAATATCCAAGCCATTTTACTGGTTTTGCTATTTTTGATATTGCATTAAAATATTCGTTCATAGCAAGAAGTGCTATGATTGCTAAAGCTACTGATACTATTATATTATTTCCAAATATTAAAATTATTAATACTAATGGAAAACCAAGTAAACCTGATGTTATTCTTTTTATATCCATATTTTTCCTTCCTTTTCTATATTAATTTGCTCCAAATTTTCTTGTTCTTTTTTGATATTCTATAATTGCATTATCTAAATCTTCTTCTGTAAAATCTGGCCAGTTTTTATCTACAAATAGAAATTCTGAATATACTACTTGCCAAGGTAAGAAATTACTAAGACGCAACTCCCCACTTGTTCTAATCAACAAGTCTGGGTCTGGCATACCTGCAGTATACAAATTGTTTGATATTATTTCTTCATTTATAGTATTTACATCTATTTTACCTTCTTTTACATCTTCAGCTATCTTTTTGACAGCTTTTACTATTTCATCTCTTCCACCATAATTAAGTGCAATATTAAATGTAACACCTGTATTATCTTTTGTTCTTTCCATACATCTTAAAATAGATTTTTGCATACCAGATGATAGAGCTGTAATATCTCCTAATATTTTTACTCTTATATTTTCTGTATCTGCTCTTTTTGAATAATCATCTAAATAATTTTGAAGAAGCATCATTAATGCACTTACTTCTTCTTCTGCTCTTTTCCAGTTTTCTGTTGAAAATGCATATACTGTAATATATTTAAGTCCTATTTTATTTGCATATCTAACTATCTTTTCTAATGTTTTTGCACCTTCTTTATGTCCATAGCTTGCATTTTTCCCTTGTTTTCTTGCCCACCTTCTATTTCCATCCATTATTATTGCAATATGTTTAGGCATTGAATTTTTATCAAAGTCCATAGTTTAATTTCTCCTTAAAAACATTATTTATACTTTATAAAACTTTATTTATTACTTATTTCTATTTTCTATATATAAAGCTAAACCTCTTAAAAATTCAGCTTTATTTCCAAAGTCTTTTAAATTTTCTATTGCTTCTTTTGTTGTTTTATCTAATATTTTCTTAGATTCTTCTAAACCATATTTAGATACATATGTACATTTTTCCAATTGTTTGTCATTACCAACAGGCTTTCCTAATACTTTTTCGTCTCCTTCTTCTCCTAATATATCATCTTTTATTTGGAAAGCTAAACCTATTTTTTTTGCATATGTTGTTAATTTTTCCAATTGTTGCTCATTTGCACCACCTAATATTGCTCCCATCCTTACGCACAATTTAAGTAATGCTCCTGTTTTATTTTGATGAATATATTCTAAACCTTCTTCTGAAATTTTCTTTCCTTCATATTCTGTATCTACATATTCTCCTGCAATCATTCTATCTACTGCGGTAGTAAATTCATTAAATATTTGTAATTTTCTATTTAATTCTAACTTATTTTCAGTATTTTTTAAATCATCACTAATTACAATATAAGCGTTGTTTAGTAAACCATCTCCTGCAAGTATTGCTGTTGCTTCATTAAATTTCTTATGGTTTGTTAATTTTCCGTGCCTAAAATCATCATTATCTATTCCTGGTAAATCGTCGTGTATTAATGAAAAGTTATGTATCATTTCTATTGCTACACAATACGGAAAACATTTTTTTATATCTTCTTCAAATAATTTATATGTAGCAATCACAAGAATTGGTCTTAATCTCTTTCCGCCTGCCATTAGACTATATTCCATTGATTCATTTAATACACCTTCTAGGCAATCTTTTTTTCTTAAATATTTTTTTAATTCTTTATTTATAATTTCTTGATATTGTTTTAGTTCTTCTTTAAAGTCCATAATGTGCTCCTTTAAATATATCTCATATTATATTTTATTAGTCTTTTTTTATATTTATTATACTGACATTACTTCTTTTTCTTTTTTCTCTAAAACTTCATCTATTTCTTCTATATATTTGTCTGTCATTTTTTGAATTTCATTTTCTGCTTGTTTTAATTCATCTTCTGTTATTTCACTATTTTTTTGCATAGATTTTGCTTTATCTATTCCTTCTCTTCTAGTATTTCTAATAGCTACTTTTGCTTCTTCTCCCATTTTTCTTATATCTTTTACTATTTCTTTTCTTCTTTCTTCATTTAATTCAGGGAAAGCAAGTCTTATTACTTTACCATCATTATTTGGGTTTATTCCTATGTCTGATGCAAGTATTGCTTTTTCTATTTCTTTTAAAGCACTCATATCCCAAGGTTGTATTACTATTAATCTTGCTTCTGGAACTGATATTGCTGCTACTTGGTTTATTGGCGTTTGTGTTCCATAATAGTCTATTCTAATTTTGTTTAATATTGCTGGGTTTGCACGCCCTGCTCTCACTTCTGATAATTTTTCAGAAAAAACCTCTACTGTTTTTTCCATTTTTTCTTCTAAATTTGTGTAATCCATAATAAATCTCTCCTTTTTTATTTATTTTTTCAAATATTATTTTACAATTGTACCTATCTTTTCTCCTTTTACTGCTCTTACTATATTTTCTGGGTCATCTATTCCAAATACTAAAAGTGGCATATGATTATCTCTACACATTGCTATTGCTGTTGAGTCCATTACTTTTAAGTCTTTTTCTAATACTTCCATATATGATACTTCTTCATATTTTTTTGCATTTGAATTAGTTTTTGGGTCATCATCATATACTCCGTCTACTGTTTTTGCAAGTAAGATTATATCTGCATTTATTTCTGTTGCTCGTAAAACTGCTGCTGTATCTGTTGTAAAATATGGATGTCCTGTACCACAAGCAAATACTACTACTCTTCCTCTATTTAAATGTTTTTCTGCTTTCCTTTGTATAAATGGTTCTGCTATTTCTCTCATTTCTATTGCTGTTTGTACTCTTGTATATATTCCTCTTGCTTCTAATGCATCTTGAAGTGCTAAACCGTTCATTGCAGTAGCTAGCATTCCCATATAATCTGCTGTTGTTCTTTCCATTTGGTGTCCGTTTCTTCCTCTCCAGAAGTTTCCGCCTCCTACTACTATTGCTACTTGTACTCCCATTTCTACTACTTCTTTTACTTTATCACAAATAGCTCCTACTGTTTTTGCGTCTACTCCTGTTCCTTTTTCTCCTGCTAATGCTTCTCCACTTAGCTTTAATAATATTCGTTTGTATTTTGTTTCTTGCATCTTCCTCTCTCCTTAATTTTATTTTCTAGCTTATTCTATCATACTTTTAGAAAAAAAACAGTATTTTTTAAGAAATTCTTAATTTTTATTATTTTTTGCATAGAAAAAGAGAGGTCTCCCT